>JAGMZX010000034.1:24586-27287 GCA_018005585.1 Candidatus Hydrogenedentota bacterium
TGCGGCAGACGAATCCGCAGCACGTTTCCGTCTCGTTCGACGGACATCACGTGTAACCCCTTCGTCGCGGGGCCCGCCAGGATCTGTCCCGTGAAATCGTACGTGGATTTGCCCACGCTGCAGCATTGCACGGTGTCTGTGCCCGGCACGAAGTCCACACGGCGGCCCATATGCCCGCAACAGTTGTGGAGCGCTCGGAACACGCGGTCCTCCCCGTGGACAACGAGTACACGCAGCGGCAGCCCCTTGCCCTCCAGCCGCAGGGACGCGGAAAGCGCCGCCAATTCGGGCGCGCGCTCGAGATCCACGGTCACCATGCCGTCTTCATAGTTCCAGCAATCCGGGTCGCGCGGCATGCGCGTCTGCGGCAGCCCGAGAATGCGCTGCCAGAACGACCGCCGCAACGTCTGCCCAGCCATAGTCCCCTCCCGCGGTTTCGCCGCTCACTTCGACGACTTGATCTTCATGTCCTTGTCGACGCGCACGCCTTCACGCTTCTCGACCAGCTTGCACAGCGCCAACCCCGTCTGTTCGTCGAAACCGGTCACTTCTATGCGCGCGACAGGCCGTTGCCGGTACGCAATCACGCGGCCACCCGCCTCAATGGGTTCGCCCTCCTGCAGGACGGTGAACACCTGTCCGGCCTTCACGCCATGGAGCGCAGTCAGATTGGTCAGGATTGCGCTTTCGTCCGTGGCGTCGGCGACCAGCCCGCGAATTTCCTGCCCGGTGTAAAAGTTGGTCAGTTCATCGATAATCGCGCCGATCGGCCCGAGCACCCTGCCCGGCGGCATATCGGCCTTGTAGTGCAACAGGATTTCGCCCGTCGTGGTGTCGGTTACGCGCAGAAACACAAACGGATCGTCGTCAATCTGGTCGAAATCGATGAAAGACAAGTACCGCGCGATTTTTATTTTGCCGGGCGCGGTCGCGGTGTCGGGGTCGGCCAGCGCGCTAAGCTGCTGTTCCTGCAGGATCAGGTCCAGGTTCTCGCGCTCGACCACCGCCACATTCAGCCGCGTGCGCAACTGCGCCGCAATCTCGTGCCGCACGGCGGTGTCCGTGCCCGCGCGCGCGAAAAAGACGGCGCGGCCCTGGCGCGGCCCGAGGAAGGACACCACCAGCGGCCGGGTGGTCCAGTCGTCCACGGGCTTTCCTTCCAGGCTCTTCGCGTATTCGGCGAGGTCTTTGATCTGCTGCTGGACCAGGTTGCCGCGCTCGACGTCGTTCGCTTCTTCAAGTTGGCTCAGCATCAGGCTCACCAGTTCGTCGTCTCGGATGCCCGCGGCGCGCTCGAGTGTTTCGCGGGCTTTCTCCGTGTCGCCTTCGGCGCTGTGCACCGTGCTCTCATTACTCAGCGCGACGACGTTGTAGGGGTCCAGCGCGATGGCCTGCTCATACTGGGAGAGCGCCTCGGCCGCGTTCCCCTGTTCCTGCGCGATGCGGCCCTGGACATTCAGCGCTTCCGACCGCTGCCAGTCGTCCGAGGGCAGTTCCGCCGCCTGGCGCGCCGCCGCCGCCGCATCCTCGACCTGCCCCGTGTTCATCAGCGCCTGCGCCCTGACCGTCTGGGCGTAGCCATCCTCGGGCGCCTGACTGGCGACCTCTGCCGCCTTGTCGTATTCGCCCTGCTCCAGCGCGACGCGCGCGAGCCCCGCGCTCGACTGGATCTCGCCGAACTCGGCGACCGCCTCGTCGAGCTTGCCCTCCGATACAAGAATATAACCCTTGAGTTCGCGGACGGCCTGAGTGTCCTCTCCTTCTTCAAGGGCGGCGTCGGCCACTTCCGCGGCCTCGGCCTTCCGCTTCTGGTACAGGTTCTCCGCGACGCGCTTGAGGAAATCGGCGCTCGACGCGCCGCCGCCGCGGATGACCTGCTCGACCGAGCGCTGGCTGTCGGGAGAAACGAACAACACGAGCGGCGTAGCGTCGACATTCTTTAACCAGCCGGCGTCGGCAAGGTCGGCGCTGTCGATGATGTGGTAGCTCAGGTCAAGCTGTTCGGCAAAGGTCTTCAGGGCTTCTTCGTCCTCCTTGAAGCCAAGCGCCGTAATGACCATCTTGTCCCGGCCGTACTTCATGTCCAGCAGCCGTAACTTGAGCGCCAGTTGCTCGCCCGAGGCCGTATCGAAGAAATAATAGATGGCCAGAAAAGGCTTGGCCTCGTCGATCAGCGCGCAGGTATCCACCTCCTCACCCTGGATGTCCACCGCCTTGATACACGGCGCGGGTTCGCCTTTCACAAACTGCGCCGCCGCCGCCGCGGAAAGCGCCAGCAGAAACGCCGCCATCCCAAGCGCATACGAGCACCGCATGTCACTGTCCTCCCCAAATGCTGGGTTGTAGTCTGCCTCTCACCGCTTCTCGCGCGCAAACGCGAGAAGAAAATTTAGCACTATTATACCATCTCCCGCCACAATCCCGAGTCAAACCTACTGTGCAAGCACAAGCACATTCTGGATGGGACTCGTCACGCCGGGGCCATCGGCCTCGACACGGTACGGCAGTTCGCCATCGTAATTTGACGCGTCGGTCTGCCGCGCCTCGAGTTCAGCCCTTGAACCGGCGACCCAAACCCGGACTCGCACCGCTTCGGGAAACTCGGCACAGGGCACTTTGTCGCCCTCCTCGCCGATGACGCCTTGACCAAAAGTCCTGGTCCCCCTCGGGTCCAGCACTTGGACCTTCGCGGGGACGGGCG
>JAGMZX010000034.1:27387-40701 GCA_018005585.1 Candidatus Hydrogenedentota bacterium
ACCCGGACTCGCACCGCTTCGGGAAACTCGGCACAGGGCACTTTGTCGCCCTCCTCGCCGATGACGCCTTGACCAAAAGTCCTGGTCCCCCTCGGGTCCAGCACTTGGACCTTCGCGGGGACGGGCGTAATGCGCGTGTCTCCGCGCAGTCCGCTAAAAAAGGCGCGCGCTTCCTCCATGCTGTTCAGGCCGACGTACTCTCCAAACAGATTCGCATCGCTGGTCTGGTACACGGCCACCCGCACCGCAGCCAGGTACTTGTCCGGCTTTGCGCCCCCATCAGGCGCCACGGGCACGCCGCCGTTGCGCGGCGGGTCTTCAGGCCCTGGCTGAGGTGCGCCGCCCGACAGACCGACGATCAACGCGAAGACGAGCAACACGGCAGCCGCGGCCCCAACCGCGTAGTATAGCCGGGGCGGCTTGACCCATGAGCCAGGGGACACTCCGGCAGGGGCTTCCGGGCCCCGCGGCTTATCCTGCACAGAGGTGGCGGGTTCCGCGGTCTGCGTGTCCGGCGGCGGCCCACCCGGCCTGGTGGCGCCCAGCGTCGCGGCGGTCGTAACGGTCGCGGCAATACCTTCGGCCGCGTGCTCGGCGCCGGCCTTGGCTACAATGGCGGTGGCGTCCCCGGCCGTACTGGTAATCACCGTGTCGGCTTCCTTTACGGACTGGGGCTGCAGGCCGAGCATGGCGGCATTCGGCTGCGGCTTGACGCTTTCGCGGAGCGCGACAGCCATGGCGCGGCCGTCCTGATACCGGTCGGCGGGCCGTTTGCTCATGGACTTCAGGATGACGCGGCCCAGGGGTTCGGGCACATTGAAATTCAGTTCCTGCGGCGGCGCGGGGTCGGTCTTGATCACGTGATGCATCACGGTGCTCAACGCCTCACCCGTGAACGGCTTCTCGCCCGTGAGCAGTTCGTACAACATCACGGCCACGGAAAACAGGTCGGAACGCCCGTCGACCTTCTGGCCCATGAACTGCTCGGGGCTCATGTAGAAAGGCGTGCCGATGAGCGCCCCCTCCTGCGTCAGTGTCGAATCGGACATGTGAGCGATGCCGAAGTCGGCCAGCTTGATCGGCGCATTCCGGGGCATCATGACATTGGCCGGCTTGATATCGCGGTGGACCACGCCGTGGTCATGGGCGCAAGCCAGGGCCTCGCAGATGTCCGCGCCGATTGCGGCAGCGGCTTCCGGCGTGAGATTGCGCCGGTCCTCGATCAGGTTCCGCAGGTCGCCGCCCTCGAGGAATTCCATTGCGATATAGGCGACGCCTTCTTCCTCGCCCGCGTCGTAGATCGTAATGATATTGGGATGGTTCAGGGCGCCCGCGGCGCGCGCCTCGCGCAGGAACCGTTCCATCATTTCGCTTGCGTGCGCGGACGATTCGAGCACGTCGCGCCGGGCCGTCTTGATCGCGACGCGGCGCCCGATATTCGGGTCTAATCCCTCGTAGACGACGCCCATGGCGCCTTTGCCCAGTTCCCGGATGATCTGATAGCGCCCCAAGTGATCCGGCATTTTTGTGGCGGTCACGCTGCTTGCTCCCGTTTCTTAAGACTGGCTCCGCAGTTCCTCAATCCATGCCCGCACCTGCCCGGCGTCTTCCGCGTCGGGCAACAAGGCAAGGTACTGTTCGAAATGACGGACGGCCTCCGCCGCGCGGTTCATGTTCGTGTATGTCAGACCCAGGTTGTAGTGCGCGGCGGGATAGTCCTGCCGCAGCCGGAGCGCGGTCTCGAAGGCGCGTACGGCTTCGTCGTTCCGTTTCATCTGCCGCAGCACTTCACCCAGGTCGTTATGGGACTGTGCCTCGTCCGGGGCAAGCTCGAGCGCGGTCTGAAACGCGCGCGCGGCCTCTTCCAGCCGCTGCTGGCGCAGGTACAGCCGCCCGAGATTGCGCTGGACCTCGACCGCGCCCGGCTCCAGCTCAAGCGCCTTCTGGTACGCGTCTTCCGCGCCTGCGGAGTTCCCGCCGGCCGTCTGCGCGACCGCAAGATTGAACCAGGCCATGTAGAACTCCGGCAACAGGCGAACCGCCTCGGCATATGCCGCGACCTTCTGGTCCACCGCCCCGGCGCGGACGCCGCGATTGTAGGCTTCGATCGCGCGCAGATCGGTCTGCGTCGCACCACGCGCCGGCATCAGTTCGCCGTCCACTTCGCCGGTCAAATCGGGCGCGGCTGCGAGCAGCCCGTGGCGGCGCAGCATGTCGTAGGCGTTATTGACCGGGTTAATGGCCGTGATCCAGTCTTCGTCCCGCAGCTTGCCGATGATCATGCCGACCAGGGCGCCGGTCCGGTCGAATACCGGGCCGCCGCTCGAACCAGGCGCCGCGCGCAAGGCCGCCTGAATCACCGGATAGTCGCGCAGCGTCCGGTTCGTATTCGACACCGTGCCGGTCACGACTGAGAAATCCAGGCTGCGCGGCGCGGCGATGGAGATGAGGTCCGCACCGCCGCGCAGTGTGGCTGCATCGCCAATCCGGGCGGCGCCCGGCAGCGGGGCGTCCGCGCGCAGCAAAGCGATCTCGCGCGCCGCATCGATCTCGACCACTTCAAGCTTTGCGGTGCGGCCGTCGTAAAAGCGGGCCTCGATGTTCTGAACGCCGGTAATCTGATGGGCGGTAGTCAGGATGAGACCATCCGCGCCGACGCAACACCCGCTGCTTTGCACTTCCGCGCCCGTTTCCGCGCGCGTGCCGAAAAGCACGGCGACACAGGACCTGGTCTGCTCGACGACCAATTCCGTGTCGAGCGCCTGCACGGCGGAACAACAGAGGCCAAGCCATACGACGTATTTCACACATTGGGTAAGCATGACGTTAGGATACCACGCCTCACCGGTGCCCGTAATCATAAGAGTGCATGCTCCGGGAATCAACGCACGCGCTGCTTGCCGCATTCCGCGCCTGTATGCCGCACGCGACGGTGTGGTAGGATAATTGGGCGTGAACGCGGCACATCGCGGAGAATCGACCGGAAGGACGGACAGGAATGCGGCGGTTCGCTTGTGGTTATTTGGGAGTATTTCTCGTGTTTTCCGGGGCCGCCCGCGCCCAGGACATCCTTGGCGACGTTTTTGCGGGCAAACTCATTGCCCCCGAAGTGGGCCTCTTCGCCGTGTATGACCTGGTGGACCAATCGACGGGAAAGCGCTTCCTGTTGCGACAGGCCATAGTCGGCGAAGAAGAGGTGACGAAGAAGAAACAGGGCTTCTGGGTCGAGGTGGAGCTCGTGCCCGAGTTGGGCTACCCCGTCATCTCGAAAATGCTGCTGACCGGCCCCGCCAACGACCCTGGAAACATTCACCGCATCATTGTGGTGGACGGCAACAAGCCCCCGCAGGAAGTGCCCATTCCCGAAGAAAACGGCGACACGCCGCCCGCATCACAGCCAACGCGGACATCGCTCGGCAAGGAAAAAATAACGCTGCCGGACGGCGAGATCGAATGCGAGCATTTCGTTCTGACAACGGAAAACGCCGAGGCGGGCCAGACCGAGATTTGGTTCAACGAACAGGTGCGCCCAACGGGGATCGTGCGGATGATTTCCCCGCACGGCGAACTGATGCTGCGCCGCTATGGAAAAGGCGGCGCCGAAGGCGAGAGCGCGGTCAAGGTCGAACCGGATGCGGAGCAAGACGCGCCCCGCGCAAACGTCACCGTGCGCGTGGAAGGCGGGCCGCGGGAAACGCCCCCGCCGGCGGAGGAAACCCCGTGAACAAGCCAATATTCACACATGTGGCCGCGATGTTGGCCCTCTGGGCCGCCCTTACGGGTTGCAGCACCACGGGCCGCGAAAACATGCCGGACAGCGCTCTGACTATCGCCCCCTTCGCTCCCGCGGCGGCCAAAGCGCCGATCCAATGGGTCGAGGGCCGTTACCCGAATCTTTTCGCGGAGTCTTCCTATGCCGTGTGGCCCATGTCCCCGGGGATGGAGGAAATCGGCGGGATTGAGGACCCGTATCTTGATATCGAGTGCCTTATCGCGTCGGAATTCGCCGACAGCAGCATCGCCTATGACCTCGCCGGGTTGCGCGGGGTCAACGTGTATCTGATTACACCTGACGGCACGCAGGTGCGCCCCATCCAGATACAACGGGGGACGGAATTGACGGAAGAACCGCGCGGCGCGCTCCGGTATTTCGCGCGCACGAACCACGCTGTGTTCCCGCTGCGCGCGCTGGACCTGGCCGTGCTGACGGGCGCGGGGCCGCAATCCGTGCGGCTTGTGCTTGAGGCGCACGGCGCGGTCTATCAGTTTGAATGGCCGTCCAGTACGGCGGGAACCACGGGTCCGCCCCCTCCTCCGCCCGAGAAGGAAAAACACAGCGCCCGTGAAGCCTGGCAAAGAGCGCGGGACGTGGCGCACACCTTTGACTGATGTGCCGCATCGGGAGGCCGCCCTGTGTCCATCATCAAGTTCTTCATGACCGCCATCGGCGTACTCCTCATCGGCATAGCGGTGTGCGCCGCCGTATTCTCGGCCCAGTTGGAGCGCTTGGGCAGAATCTGGATGGAAGACCGCCTGTCCACGCTCTTCAATACGCGCGTCGAGGTCGAATCGCTCGAAGCGGCCCCGCTCCAGCGCGGCCTCGTCCTGCACAACGTGGTCATCTACAATCCCGAAGGGTTCGAAGCCGGGCCGGCGGCGCGAATCGAGCGGGTGTTGCTGCAATTCGATTTGCGCACCGTGTTCTCGGACCAGACCACCATCGACCGGCTCCTGCTCGACCAAATCGAGTTGCGCGAAAAAGGAATGGGCAAGAACCTTCGCAGTCTTGCGGGCATGGCCGCCGCGCGGCCGGAAGCGGACGCCGGGGAGCCGCGCCTCAAGGTCCGGACACTGGCCTGCACCGGCGGCGAATTGCGCGGCAATATCGTGCCCGTGAAGTTGCGCCCGTTTGAACTGGAACGGGAAGGCAGCGAGCAGTTGGTCTCGAAACCCGATGTCGCGCGGATTCTGCTGGAGAATCTCGGCATGGACATGGTGACGCTGCGCGGCCTGTTGCCGGCGCTCTTTTGATTTCCAGCCGGGCATGACGCCCGGGTACGTTGACATATCGGCGACGCATGGATACCATAGAATTCATGGCGGTGACGCCAGGCGTCCGCCACGGCACGCCCCGTGCCAGACACGGGCGCCCAAGCGAGGAAGGAGAAGCATGGCCCATCACAGCACGGGTGTGACGGGGGTTCCCGCGTGGGGCCGCGCAAGCGGGTTTACGCTCCTGGAAATGCTGGTGGCCTTGGCCGTGCTTGCCGTGGCCACGGGCGTGATCGCGGCCTTGTTCAGCGCCAGCCTGGGTCTTTCAGCAAACAGCCGGCATCAGCGCATAGCGTCCGCGCTCGCGGAAGAGCAATTGTGCGCGGTCGTGCAGCACCCAGAGCAGTACCGGTGGCCTCTGGGCCGCGCCGGGGACCTGGAACTCTTCGAGGTGCAGCCAAGGGGCGCGGCAACCGCGCCTGCCTTAGGCCCGCCCAGCGCGCTGCCCGCCGTTCGGAACGCCGCCGTGCGCACGGACGGCGAGTATGCCCAGTTTTCGTCTCAGGTGTACGGCCGCCTGCCCGCGAAGAACGCCCAACACGTCGAGGTCACGGTCGTCGTGCGCTGGATGGACGCAGGCCGTGCAAAACTGGTGGCGCTCACTTCGGCCGTTCCCAGGATGCGCCTGGAGCAGGCCCCATGAGACGACACCCAGACACCAGAACCGGATTCTCGCTCATCGAGCTCATTACCGTGCTTGCCCTGCTGGCCGTCGTGTCGACCCTCGGTTCGGTAGCGTATTTCCGAGTCGACGCCCGCTGGCGCACGGAGTACCTGCGCACGCGCATGCTGGCCGCAGCGGACCAGGCTTTTACCGCCATGCGCGAAGAGCTCGGAAGCATGCCGTCGCCAGAGCGCACCGGCGCGCCGCTGCGCGGCGTCACAACCACCTATGTCGAGGAGGATGCGGACAACCGGTTCTGGCGCATCAGTTTTGAAGACGACCGGATCATCTTTCCCTGTGAACGCCGCGACCCGGCATCCGGCATCATCAAGCGAAACTCCGTGATGTACCACATCGCGCGCGGCGCGGGGAGCGGTTCCCAACTGATGCGCACATACGGCCCGCTGGACGCGGACATGCCCGCCGGCGCGAGCCTCCCCGTCGTTCAGGACGACCGCGTGCGCGTCCTTTCATTGTGTATCGAGTACGGCAGCGGCGGCGCATGGTCGCGCCATTGGGCCCAGGACGAGCCGCCCGAGGCCGTGCGTGTGAGTCTGGTGCTCGTAGACCGGAACCGGGATTTCGAGCAGGTCGCGGCGAAGGCCGTGTTTCCCATCAGGGTACGGTAGGATGCTCATGAGAACGGCACATCCCATGCGTGCGGCGCCGCGCGAGCGCGGCGCGGCGTTGATTCTCGCCTTGGCGCTCATGGCCGTAATGGCCGTAATGGGCGTCTATTACGTCCGATACATGAGCCTCGAGCAGGAGGCCGCCGACATCGCCCTTGCCGAGACCCGCGCGCGGCTCGCGGCGGACGCGGGCGTACAGGCGGCGCTGGGCAAGCTTGCGGCCGCCCTGCAAAGCAACCCGATGAAAGCAGCGCTTCCCGGGCCGGACCTCGTCGAACTGCCTACGTATCAGTTGCTCCGGGGCGGCTCCGGATTGGAACTCGCGGCGCACGAGCGGCGGCGAGCCTCGGCGGACGTGGTGGTTTTTGACGAGAACGCACGGCTGAACCTGAACTGCACGCCAGCGAGTGTTTTGAGCGTCGCACTGGGGATCGCCCCCGACGCAGCCGAACGGATTGCCGCCGCGCCCAACCTGCCAAAGGAGCAGGGCGGCGGGCTGTTCCTCGCGCCGGAGGACCTCGTGGCGCGCGGGTTCCTGAGCAGGGAAGCCTTCGAGCGCCTGGACCAGACCCTGATTACGACGTATTCCGTCCCGGACCTGGCCCGGCCCGGTAGCTGCCTCAACGTGAACACGGCTGCGCCCAAGGCGCTCGCCGCGGCCTTGGGCATTGACGAAGCAGCGGCAAAGGCGGCGCAGGAGCAGGGGCCATTCCGTTCGCTGGACGCCTTCAGCCAAGTGGCGGGGAAGGATGTGACCGGGGTCACGGACGGCGGCACGCCGATGCCCGCGCGCATGTTCGACTGCGAATCGCGGTGTTTCCGCATCGTGAGCACAGGCGCTTTCGCCCGGGTGGACGTGCGCGGCAACGAATATCAGCGGGCGCGGGCGCGCGTCGAAGCGGTAGTCATGTTCGAGAAACCCGGCAAGTACCGGATTATCAGTTGGAACAGTGAAAGCTAAACTGGAGCGGACCGCGCCGGGGCGAGTCAGGCCCGTTGCGCGGCCTTCAGCGGATGGAGGATAGACGAGATGCCGACCAAGGACCAAGAGCCCCGCCGCACGCCGGGCCGCCGCCGTGTCCGGAAGTTGACCGAGCTGCCCGTGGCCGAGGCCACCGCGCCGAAGCCGGCGGCGGTCGAGCGGCGCGTGGTGGAAGGCGGCGGCTTCCTGCGCGGCGGAGGCGTGCGCCACCACGACGTGACCGTGTTCTTGCGGCAGCTCATCCTGCTGCTCGAAGCGGGCACACCCATATTGAAGTCGCTCCAGACGCTATCCCGGCGCGGCGAGCGGGCATCGGTGCGGGCGCTGGTAGGCGACATCGCCGAGTACGTCGAGGGCGGCAATCCGTTGTGGCAGGCATTCGACCGTCACCCGCGCCATTTCGACACGGTGTTCGTCAACCTGATCAAGGCCAGTGAGGCGAGCGGCACACTCGTGCCCGTGCTGAAACGCGTGGCTTCGTATCGCGAAGAGCGCGAAATCCTGCGCAAGCGCGTCCGCGGCGCGATGGCCTATCCGGTCATTCTCGTCTTCGCGTGTTTCGGCGTGCTGTTGCTCCTGACCAAATTCACCATACCCCAGTTTGAAGCCATGTTCGAACAGCAACAGGCAAAACTGCCCGCGTTTACACAGGCGTTTCTCGGCGCGGCCACGTGGTTTTCCAACTGGTGGTGGCTGCTGGTAATCGCGGCGGTTCTCGTGGCGGTCGTTTACAGGGCCTGGTATGTGCGCAATCCGTTGCGGCGCATGACGGCGGATTATCTCAAGTTAAGACTGCCGGTGCTGGGGCCGATCATCCACAAGAACGCGATCGTCGAGTTCACCCGGACCATGGCGCTGCTGCTCAAGAGCGGCCTGCCCATGATGGCCACGCTGGAACTGACGCGCAACGCCATTCATAACAGCGCGGTTGCGAACAGCCTCCAGCGCATCCGCGACTCCGTCGAACAGGGCGGCGGACTCGAGGAACCGATGCGCGCGAGCAGCAAGGTAATTCCGTCGGTCGTCACGGACATGTTCGTCACGGGCGAGGAATCCGGCCGCGTGGATGAAGTCGCCGAACAAATCGCCGAGACCTTCGACGAGGAAGTGCGTATCGCCGTGAACACGCTCGGCGAATTGCTGCAACCCATTCTGACGCTCATAATCGGGTTCGTGGTCATCGCCTTGTTCATCGCGCTTTTCCTGCCGATCATCTTCATGGTCAGCGAAGCTTCCGGCGGAGGCGCGTAAGGTCAGAGCAGGCGCGTGGCGGCAAGCCGTACCTGCACGGTTTGCCCCGTTCGGTCAATCGTGAACTCCCGTTCTTGGCCTGCCTCGCCGCGCAGGTATGCTTCCAGCGTTTCCGCCGGGACGTGCGCCGCGGAGACGCCGTCCACCGCCACCAGGCGATCCCCCGCGCGCAAGCCCGCCGCGGAAGCGGGCGAACCCAAGGCTACGTGCAGCCACCACAGTCCTTCGGCGAGGCCGCCGAGGCTCAGGCCGAACCCCGCAAGCGGCGGATCCGCCAATGCACTGGAACCGTCCCGCTGTAACTGCGCCAGGCCATGCTCGAAATTCAGGGTAACACGGAATTGCCGGAGAAAACCCATCCCCAGCCGCGCCGCATCGCCGGGCAGACAGGCGCAAACGGGCGAGAACCATTTCGCGCCGCCGACCGACAGTTCCCCCAGCCGCGTCTGCCTCGCGATACGTTGGCCCGCCACGTCAAGCATGGTTTCCAGGTCCGGCCGCGCATCGCGCACCGCCTGTTGCACCGGCGCGGTGGTCTCGCCCAGAGCAACGACGTCCGCGAGCGCCGTATCAATGCGCAAGGGCAGTGTTACCCCGTCAATCACGGCCTCCACGCACGGCGCGCCCGATGCATCGAAGGTAACGGGCAGGATGCCATCGCCTGGCCCGGTCAGGTCCGCCCTGTCCAGCGGCAGCCAGGCTGCCGTGCGCGCGGGAAAATCCAGCACCAATTCGTATCCCGGCTGGTGCGCGGGCAACAGGCCCGCCGCCTGCACGCCCAGGCGCTGTTGCAGCGCCGCGAGGTCCGCCACGACGCACGTGGCGTCCGGCGTATCGAGCCCCGCCACGCGCAGCGCCGCCAGCGTCAGGCGACGGGCTTCCGCCGGCTGCGAGGGCGAGGGCGCTCCGCCGGAGAATTCCGGAAGCCCGAGATGCGCGACAACCGCCGCGTCCAGCACGGGCAGGCGCAGACACGTATCCAACAGAAACAGATACGGACCCGCCTCGTTCACTTGGACCGGCACAAGCGGACAGCTTCGCGCCATCGTCAATGGCGCGGTGATCACATCCGCGGCGCGGGCCGGCAGGCACGCAAGCAGCGCCGCCACAATCAGGACCGGGCGCGCGTTGAAGCCGCCCGCATCAGGCAGACAGAGCACAAGAGAACCTCCTTCCTGGCCACAGGACAACGCATGACGCAGCGCGCCGTCAGTGCACCTGCCGCTGCGGCTCGCCGAATGCCGCCGCCTTCAACCGCTCGATGGCCGAGGGGATGTCCGGGAACCCCCAGACGTTGCGGCCCACCGTGGCGCCCGCGGCGCCCGCCGCGACCACTTCGCGGACCATGCATTCGGCGTCTTCGAGCGTTTCGCAGCGCGGGCCGCCCGCGCAGACCACAGGCACGGGAGTAGCGGCGACGATGTCGCGAAAAGACGCGATGTCGCCGGTGTACGGGACCTTGATGACGTCCGCGCCCATTTCGAGACCCGCGCGCACCGCGTAGAAGACCGCTTCGGGGTCATGGGCGACGGTGTGTTTCTCGTCGCCGCTGCTGAGCGGATAGATATGGGGAATCACGGGCAGGCCCACGCGTTCGGCATCGCGCACGACAGCGCTGAGATGGCGCAGGTAGCGGATCTCGAGCGGGCAGTGCACGAACAGGGCAACCGCGATCGCGTCGGCGCCCATGGCCGCGGCTTCTGCGGCAGTGGCGCTGTCGGCAAACTCCGTTTCATCGGGCCGCAGGGCCATGCTTTGTACGATGAGCGGAACAATGCCCGCGAACAGGTGTCCGTAGCGCATCGCGATGCCCTTGTTCATCGTCAGGGCGTTGGGGCGCCCGCGCACGCATTCGCGCAAGGTGTGTTCCATGGCGCGCAGGGCAGGCGGCAGCCCCGTCGAGTAATTGATGAGATGGTCCACGGCCACGGAGAGAATCCGGCCCGATGGATGGCCAAAAATGCGTTTCAATCGTATGCGCTTGCCCAGTTCACTCAATGGAAGACGTCCTCCCGTAAAAGTTTCCGTGTTTTCGTTTCACAATGCGGCGGACGGCTGGAACCCCAGCAGGGATTGCGGCGTCTCGTAGCAGAGGTCCCGCGCAACGGCCAAGGCGTCGTTCCGGGTGTATTGGCCAATGCGCACCTTGTGCCCGAGCACCTCCGCCAGGCAGCGCCGCACGATCATCATTTTGCCGTACGCCCACTCGACGCAATACGCGTCGGAAAAGAAGCCAGCCTGCTTGTTCAGCGGCAGCAGGTCGAGCCGTTCCTCCATGATTTGCCGGATCGCGCCGGGATGGAAATTATGCCACCAGTAGCCCGCGAGCGAAAGATTCGGCAGCTCGCGGCAGAGCGTGCACAAGCCCTGGTTCGCGTGGCGGCTCGCGTTGAAGCACATGAACGTGACGCCCGGGTGCCGGTTGCACAACTCGCCAAGCTGAGCGATGGTGCGCTGCGACACGCGGCTTCCGGTCTCGAACGGCAGCGGCTCCGCGCCGAAACTGAATTGAAACGTGATGTGCGGCGCCTGCCGTTCCAGTTCGTTCAAGAACAACTCGTTGATATAGGAAGCGTAGATGCTGCGTTCCCGTTCCCCGGCCTGATCACGCCGCGCGAGGGCCGAGGCCATCTCGTCATCCGTGACCGGGCGCAGGTCGAGGTCCGTGGAGAGATGCGTCGCCGTGGCCAGGAGCCGGTCCTTGGGAAAGGCCGTCACGTAGGCGGTCACGGCTTCGCGGATGTCATCCAGCGACCGCAGAGGCCGCTCCGCGGGCGGGCGTTTGCCGGGCTTGATTGGCGTGGCGGCGCCGGGCGGCTTGCCCCAGCTTGACTCCAGTTCGCAGAGCGCCGTATCGAATTCGCCCCAGCGGCAGCGCGTGAAGAAGACCCATTCGAGCGCATATTGCAGGATATCGTCGTCGCGGCCCGTCTGACGGCGCGACCATTCGGTGCCGACGCGCTTGATATTCAGCCGGCGCAGCACGCGCCGGTGCCAGTCGCCGTCCCATTCGCGCGCCTGGATCAGCGCGTGAAGCGCCTGCCAGTTCCCCGCGCTCACCGGGTCATGCCAGTCGTATAGGTCGGCCAGAATCATTCGGGTCGCCCACGAGGTGCTGGTGTTCACCGTGAACTTGAGATAAGGCAAGGCCTCCTCGATGCGGGTCCGCGCCTCTTCCGGCGAGGGCCAGCCCGGATATTCCGTCAGGCGCGCGCCTGAGGGGCATCCCGCGGCGTACAAGTCGCTGACGCCCATATGATAGAGGAGAATCTCGTGCAAACCGCGCGCGCCGAGATGGCCGTCCACCATATGCGTGTGGATATCGATGACCGGCGTTTCCGCCAGCGCTTCAAACAAGTCCTGCTCTACCGAATCCCACATGAGTAGCCCTTTCCATGGCCCGGCAACGGCCGCTAGTATCCCGGTTTGCCGCACAAAGGGTCAACACGCAGCCACACACGCAGCCACGCGAGTTGCCACGCGAGCGCGTGGAAACGGGTATTGCGTCGCGGCGCGGCAACCACGATAATCCTTCAAGACCATCACCGGACAACAAAAGGAGACCGCCCATGCCGGAGCGCATGCCGCGGATAGTGGGCGCCGGCGTGTGTTGTCAGGACAGTATTGTCGTGACGCCGCCCGCCGCGTGGGGGCAAACCGCGCATATCAAGGAGTATCACGAACAGGGTGGAGGCCTGGTTGCGACCGCGCTGGCGGCCTGTGCGCGGCTCGGTGCGTCGGCCTCGCTGCTCAGTTTCTTGGGCGACGACGCCACGGGCGACACCATCCTGCGCGATTTGGAGCATGCCGGCGTGGCGACGGAGCACGTCGCGCGCGTGGCGGGCCGGCGCAGCCCCTTCAGTTTCGTGCACGTGTGCGCGGGCTCCGGTGAGCGGACAATCTTCCATTACAGGCCGGAAGGGCTCGCGGGGGCGCGGGAAATACCCCGGAGACTCGTCGCGCAGGCGGATGTCCTTCTCGTTGACGCGTACTTCCCGGAACTGTCGCGCGCAGCGGCGCAGGTTGCGCGCGCCTCGGGCGTTCCCGTAGTAGCGGACCTCGTTCCCGCTCCGGAATGCGCCGAGCTGCTGCAATACGTCGACGTGTTGATCGCGCCGCGCGACTTCGCGCGCGAGGCGGAACTGGAAACGGACCTGGACGCGGCGCTCGACACGCTGCATGCCTGGGGCCCGCGCGCGGCGCTGATTACATTGGGCGCGGAGGGCTGGGTCTATTCCGGTCCCGAGGGGCGGGGACGAGGGACAGCGTTTCCGGTGGCCGCCGTCGATACCACGGGCGCGGGCGATGTGTTTCACGGCGCGTACACTTACGCGTTGGCGCGCGGTTGCGCGACAAACGATTGCGCGCGGTTCGCCGCGGCCGCCGCGGCCATCAAGTGCACAGCCGTTGGCGGGCGCGGCGGCATTCCGGATTTGCCCGCCGTGGCCGCGTTCCTTAAGGCGCGTCTGCCCGAGCTGGAATGGCCCCCGTTCCTTCGGGCGGATCCCGCGCGCTAAGCGGGGCTGCTTCATGGATTCGCTACCGTATGGGCGCGTTTCGTGTGGAGGGCGATAGCTTGCTTCCGCTCTTCTTCGGGCAGCTTGCGCATTCCGAGCGCGATCGCACTTCTGAAATGGAGTACTAAGCGAGGCGTTCCCGCGCGCGCCGCACGAATTCGCGCTCGCTCGGGTAGGTCATGCGCGCCTCCGCCTCCGCGGGGTCCAGCCAATGGGGAG
>JAGMZX010000034.1:40801-44649 GCA_018005585.1 Candidatus Hydrogenedentota bacterium
TCCGAGCGCGATCGCACTTCTGAAATGGAGTACTAAGCGAGGCGTTCCCGCGCGCGCCGCACGAATTCGCGCTCGCTCGGGTAGGTCATGCGCGCCTCCGCCTCCGCGGGGTCCAGCCAATGGGGAGCGAACAGGGCTTCTTCCGAACCGGCATGAACCCGCTGTCCCAGGTTTTCCGCGTTAACGAGGCGCATCAGGAAGTAACGCTCTTCGCGGACGTGGCGCTTGCCCCGGAAATCGAACTCGCTGTGCGCCGTGCCCAGGTCCGCCACGATTTCGACCCCCCAGTAGCCGCTCTCCTCCCCCACTTCGCGCATAGCCGCTGCCTCCGCCGTCTCGCCCGGATCAATGTGCCCCTTAGGCAGCCGCACCTCATGCACGCTGCGCCCGTCGCGTTCCACGTCGCGCTCTATGGTCAGAATGCGGCCCACGGCATCGACGACCACGCCGCCCGCGGTGGTGTGCAACTTGGTCTTCATGGATGAACGCCTTTTTCGGTCGTATCCCGGTCGCGGCGACGCGCCGCAGGTGAGGTGAGGATTCCCGAATGCCCTTACGCCAGTCAAGTCCTTCCTGCAGGTCTGTCCCCTGCGTGGAGCGCGCCAGAACGGCGCGCCGGGGGCCGGTAGTTGTGCGTCTCGCCGTGTGCGGGATACAATCATGCCCGCTGGCTGGAGACATCTTCACAATGAGCGGCACCGGATATGTGGATTATTTCGCCGCACTCGACTTGACGCCTGAGGCGAAACAAGGCGAGGTGCGCAAGAATTACCGCAAGATGATGAAGGACCTCTTGCTGAATATCGGGCGTACCCGGCTCACGGAGGAAAAACGCGACCGTCTCCTCCTCGACATGGCGCGGCTGAACGCCGCTTTCTACATCCTGCGCGACAACGAACGCCGGGAGAAATACGTCGCCGACCGCCGCCGCGTCATCGCCCTCGAGGAAGAGTGGCGCAACCTTGCGGAGGCGAACGCGCCGGGCGTGGAAGACGCGCGCCGCCAGTTCGATCGCGCGATGCGCGACTTCCTGACCACCTATATGGAAGACCTCGTCCTGGAAGCGGGCCGCGACCACGAATGCATTGAAGCGAGCAATTGGGACCGCGCCCACGAGCGGCATGCGAGCCGCGTGCTGCGCTACGACCGGCATCGACACTATCAGATGATCCTGGAACGCCTGCCGTTCCACGAGGTAACGGCCCCGCTCGTGGACTGGGAAGAGCGCAGACACAGCGTGGACGCTATCCTGACGGAGGCGTGCCGCTGATGCCGTGGAGAAAACAGGAAGGCAAGCCGCCCATTGACAGCGCCACGATTGACTACGCGCTGGCCAAGGCGGTCGCGGACGGCGACATTGTGAACCTGCGCCAGCTGTTCGCACCCGCGAGCCCGCTGCGCACCTGGAGTCCCGAGAACATCTACACGCCGAAGTACAAGTATCTGTTGCCGTCCCCGGAACAGGAAGACACGCCGCTCTTCCGCGAGGCGCTGGAAGTGGCGCAGGACCCCAACATCGCGGAACATGCGCGGGCGCAACTCGAGAAGGACGGGCCGCCGCAGCTGCATGCCGCGCTCGTGCTCGCGCTCGCGGACAATGCCGTCCGCCTCGGCAAGCACAGCAGTGCGGCGCAGGCGTATGAACTGCTGCGCATCCGTCCGCGCATGCAGGAGGAATTCCTGCGCCAGGGCGACGCCGCGTTCGACAACGACGATGTCCAGCGCGCGGCCGCCGCCTATTTCATCGGGACTGGGCTCGCATACAACTACGCGGCGTTCCCCGAGCCGCTGCCGGTGGTGCCGGATTACCAGACGAAGGCGCTGATCCTCCACGCGGATTATCCCTCGAACCCGGAGAATTGTATCGCGCTGCAAGCGCCGGACGTGTTCGTCGGGTCGGCGCTGACGTATCTGCTTCTCGACGCGGAAGCGGCTGCGCGGCTCGACGCGCGCCCGTTTGAGCAGCGCGTGGCATTCCTCGTGTCGTATGTGCGGTTGCGAGACCCGGAATGGGACGTTTTTGCCGCGCGTTATCGCGAGGCGTGCGCGTTAACCGAAGAATTTGGCCGCCGGCTCCAGCGCGAAACGGCGCCGGTGGAAGACAGCGGCGCGTCCGGCCTTGCCCAGGAAATCGAGCAGCAGTACGCGGAGCGCGACCCGTGCGACATCGAGGCGCGCATGCTCGGACGGACCATCGCGGACGGCGAATGGTGGCAATACTTGAAGGAATTGGCCTGTCGGCACCCGGCCGCGGCGCTTTTCGTGGCGCGGCAGACCGCGGGCAACGATGTCGAAATCATCGTGCCCCGCATGCGCGAGGATTGCCCGCTTGCCGCGCCCTTGGGCATCCAGCCCCGCGGTTGAACACACCCAAAACGCATGGCCCGGAATATGCCCCCGTGCGCGAGTGGCCGCTCTTGCATCCCGGTGCGGGTGCCCTGATACCATGTTTTCAAGCAGCGGGAGGTACGAAGCATGGCGCTTTGGGGCGGCGTGGAAGCCGGCGGCACAAAATTCGTGTGCGCCGTGGCGGCAGGGCCCGAGGAAATCCTGGCGGAAACCCGTTTCCCGACCACCACGCCTCAGGAGACCATTGCGAGGGCCGTCGCATTTTTTCTTGAAGAGCAGCAACGCCATGGCCCGGTCGCGGGCCTGGGCATCGCTTCTTTCGGGCCGGTGGACCCGAAACCCGGCTCGCCTACGTATGGCTGCATTACCACCACGCCGAAACGCGGGTGGGCCAATACCGATCTTGCTGGGCCATTGCGCGAGGCATTGCGGGCACCCATCGGTTTTGACACGGACGTAAACGGCGCCGCGCTCGCCGAGGGACGCTGGGGCGCCGCGCAGGGCCTGGATACGTTTGTCTACCTGACCGTGGGCACGGGCATCGGCGGCGGCGCCATGGTAAATGGCAAACTGGTTCATGGGCTGCTCCATCCTGAAATGGGGCATGTCTTTGTGCCGCACGACCGCGGACGGGACCCGTTCCCCGGCGCGTGCCCATATCACGGAGACTGCCTGGAAGGGCTGGCGTCGGGTCCGGCGCTCGAGGCGCGCTGGGGCTGCAGCGCGGAGGCGCTGTCCCCCGATCACGCCGCATGGGACCTCGAGGCCGAATATCTGGCCAGCGGCCTTGTGCCGCAACTGTGCATCATCTCGCCGCAGCGGATTGTTCTGGGCGGCGGCGTCATGGAACAGGCGCACCTGTTCCCGCGCATTCGCGCGCGTTTCCTGTCGCTGCTGAACGGCTACATCCAACGGCCGGAAATCCTGCGGGATATCGGCTTGTACATTGTTCCGCCCGGCCTGGGCAACCGCGCCGGGGTACTCGGGGCCATCGCGCTGGCTCAGGACGCGGCCGCCCCGTAAGACAGCGCCTTCCGCGGCGGCGACCAGACTGTTTTACATACGCCGCAGTCCGCCTTCGGGGAGCGCTTCCTCACGGCACGAGAGTCCTCGCCGTTTTGCGCCGTGCAGCGGCCTGCGCACGGACATGACAAGGCCGCCGGGCCTCACGCTGAGGTCCGGCGGCCAAATCGGTCTATCGCTTGCTTGCGCGGGCTATTTCCGCTCGCGGCGGCGCAACGCCAAGGCGCCGCCCAGCGCACTCGTGCCTGCCAGCAGCGCAAGGCCGAGCGCGCCCGCGGCCGGAAGCGCATTCTGCACGACCAGCTCGGCCTGCGAATAGATGCTCGTGAAATCGTCCGAGACTTCGACGCGGTACACGCCCGCATCGGAGAAGGCCACCTCGTTAAACGTCAGGCGGAACGTCTGCGTGCCCTCGTGGAGCGAGTCTTCGGGCACCGGCACAAAGGCCTTCGTCCCGTCGTCCTTGTACCACTGCG
>JAGMZX010000035.1 GCA_018005585.1 Candidatus Hydrogenedentota bacterium
GGCTTGCTTTACCTGGAGGAACTCAATGCCGACGGTAATGAGCTGACGACGCTGGACGGTTTGCCCGCTGCGCCGTCACTCCAGGCACTCCACCTCGCGCGCAATGCGATTACGGATATCTCGCCATTAGAGGCGTTGCCGAATCTCCTCTGGCTGGACCTTTCCGAAAACACCTTGCCCGACCTGACCCCGGTTGCGGCCCTCACCGGTTTGGAGGAGTTGGTTCTGCGCAAGTGCGGAGTCAGCAGTCTAACCGCACTGAGCGGCCTGACCGCGCTGGTTGCGCTGGACGTCTCTCAAAACGTATTGACCACGCTGGATGAGTTGCCGTCAGCGGCGGCGTTGCTCCGCGTTGAGGCGCGCGAAAACACGATTACGGACATCGGCGCGTTGACCGGCGCCCTGAGCCTGGAATATCTGGACCTCTCCAAGAATCAGATAGCGGACATTACTCCATTGACCGGCCTGACCGGGCTCACGCGGTTATATCTCACCCAGAACCGGATAAAGCAGATTGGCGCGCTCAGCGGCATGTCATCGCTGTTCGAGTTGACGCTTGCATTCAATCAGGTAGACGACATTTCACCTCTGCCGCCGACGGCCACTCTTTACCTCCTCGATCTCCGGGGCTGCGCATTCAGCGACGTGCAGGCACTGGCGCCGCTTCTCGGTCTGGAGTATTTGAATGCCGGCGCCAACCGGGTCACGGATATCAGCCCGCTGGCGCCGCTCGTTTTCTTGCGCGAATTGTACCTCGACTCGAACAGCATCACGAATATCGACGCTCTTTCCGGAATGGTTCAGCTCGAGCGGCTCGATCTGTCATCCAATCGCGTCGCCGAGGTGGACGCGCTCGCGCCGCTGATCCAGTTACGTTATCTCAATATCACGGCCAGCTATTTCTTTGGCGGGACCATCAGCGATATCGCGCCTCTGGCCGGGCTGACCAAGCTCACCCATCTCTACTTGTCCGACCAGGAAATCGCCGACGTGACGGCCCTTTCCGGCCTGACGGCGCTTACGCATCTATACCTGAGCTATAACCAGATTACCGACCTTTCGCCGCTGGCAGGATTGAATGACCTGAGCACGGTCGCGCTGGCGCAGAACCAGATCAATGAGGTAAGCGCGCTTGTGTCGAATCCAGGTATTGGCGCAGGGGACGTTCTATATCTTCGCGGAAACCCGCTCAGTCAGAATGCGCTGTGTAATGATATTCCGCTGCTGGCGGCGCGCGTGCAGGTGCTCACGTTCGACGGCGAGTGCCTGGGCGGGCGCGGGGCGGTCGTGCGGCCCGACCGGATTATTCCCTCTTACGCCGCCTTCCTGACGAACAATATCAAGAGATCCGGCGCATTGGCCGGGTCGTAGGGGCTTCCGTCAAACGAGCCAAACGTCTCACGCACGCTGAACCCTTGACCCGCCGCCACGCCGCTGATTTCGTCCGCGGTCCAGTTGCGAAGCACCGCCGTCTCGCTGACGCTCGTCCGGCCCGAGCCCGCCCCGACAAAGAAGCTGAGGTTCAGCAGCGTGTGTGCGCCGTCGGGAACCAGGTTTTTCACGGCGATGACCGGCGCGCCGTCCACGGTGGCGCGCTCGATGCGGTGGCGGGGCTGCTGCGCCGAAGGCGCGGCGTAATTCAGCAACTGCACGAAGCACAATGCGTTCGGGCACAGCGCAGCGCGCAACCCCGAAAACACCGTATCGAGGTCCGCCTCGGTTGCAATGAGCGACAACGAATTGCCCAGACACAACGCCCAATCGCAGGGCCCGCCTTCAATCCGCCGCATGTCGCCCACACGATACGTGATATGAGGATGCGGGCGAACGCGGCGCGCGTAATCGATCATGTCCGCGCTGAGGTCGGTTGCCAGGACCGTCGCGCCCGCTTCGGCGAGCAGCAGCGCATGCAACCCCGTTCCGCACGCGAGCTCCAGCACGTTGCCGCCCGGCGCTTCCCTCAGCAAGCGCAGAAGCAGCGGGCGTTCCCGTTCAATGCGGCCCGCCTTGCTCGCGAGCGCATCGTAATACGGCGCAGTCGAAGTGAAGACGGGCATGACCTAGGATGCCGCCCCGGCCGGAGCCTCGGCCTGGGGTACAGGCATTTCGGGCGCACTGGCCGCGGGCGGCGCCATGGCCTCGGGCGCGGCGGCAGGCTCTTGCGCCGGCCGCACGGCAACCGCGGACGACGAGGTCAGCGCGATTTGCCCGTGCCGCAGATGGTCCATGGCCAGGAACAGCACGCGCGCGGCCTCCTGCGGCGCATGGAAACCGGTCGAGTTTTCCGCCTCAACAAAATCGATTAAGAACGAGGCCCTGCGCTGATAATCGCGCGCCTGCGCGAGCTGCGCCTCGGGCAACCCCGCGTCCTGACCGGCCTTGATCGCGTCGATAAGCGCGATGAGCGCGTCCATTGCCATATTCCGCATTTCAAATGTCTTCGACTGGATATTTTCGGCGCGCGCGCGCAGTTCGTCCTCGGACAGCTTGTGGCAGGTCTGACACGCGTGGTTGATATTCAGTAACGGGCTGCGCACGTGGTGGTCGCTGACCTTCATCGCCCCCACGCGGGTGTAGGGCATGTGACAATCGGCGCACGCGACGCCGGAACGCGCGTGGATGCCTTGGTTCCACATTTCGAACTCGGGGTGTTGCGCCTTGAGCATGGGCGCGCCAGTTTCGGCGTGTTGCCAGTCCTGGAAACCGGTCTCGTCGTAATACGCCAGAATCTGGTCCGCGAGCAAGCCGCCGAACCACGGGTAGGTCAGGCGCTTTTCGTCGCCCTTGAAGTAGTATTCGACATGGCATTGGCCGCATACGAAAGCCCGCATCTCCTGGCGCGTGGCCGACGCGTTCACGTCGTAATCGGGCACGCCCTGCGACGCCTTCCACGCACGGATGCCCTCGATGAAGCCGGGCCGCGTCACGCGTAACTGCATGGTGTCCGGATCGTGGCAATCGATGCAGGACACGGGGTGCTCGACCAGCTTGCGCGCTTCCGCGTAGGGCATCGCGTTCATGCGCTCGAAGCCGCGGATTAGGTCGCCGTCGCCGAGGCGCTTGTAGGGCAGATAAACCGAAGCGTGGCAGTGCAGGCACGCGCCCGGCTGCGGTTTCTGGTGCCGTTGCGTGAAAGACTGGTCCTCGAGCATGTACGCGTGGCCGCGTTCCTCCCGGAAATCGATCGCGAAGGCGTAGCCGGCCCACATGCGCTTGAGACGCGGGTCCTCCTCGATTCGGGATTGCGATACGACCGACCGCGGGTCCGCCTGGTCCGGCGTGCGCGGCAACGCCTCGCTGCCGCCGAAGCGGGTCCGCACCATGTCGACGGTGCGCCGGTACATGTCATATTGCTGCGGGAAATTCTTGCCCCAGACTGTGGGGTCTTCCGTCTCGTCGGTCAATTCGACGACGCGGAAGAAGGGGTTGCGCGCTTCCTGTTGCCTTTCGAAGATGTTGACCAACAGGGCGGTCACCCCGAAGACGACCAGAGCCGTCACGACGATGGTCACAACAAGCGCGGGCAGAAGCTTTCGGGGCGTGCCCGCCGGGCCGCTGCCTTCCGGCGCAGTATGACTTCCATTCACGATGCTTCTCCTCCGGCTGAATTCCGGTTTAGTCCAATTCCATATGGCCGACCGAACGATGGCACGCGATGCAGGACACCTGCTCCGCGTGCGCCAGGCTCGAGTCCATCGCCTCGACAATGTCTTGATGACAATACCGGCACGCTTCCTCCGTGATGGCCTTGTTCACCGGCGTGATCTGGATGGGCTCATGGAACCAGCCCGTCGTGAAGGCCATGGAGTGGTGATAGCCGTTACGCGCCTTCGTATAGTACTTTCCGAAGAAGTTGTGGGGCGTGTGGCAATCGTTGCAGACGGCCACCGCGTGATGGCTCGACTTGCGCCACGCGTCATAATGGTCGCGCATGATATGGCAATTGGCGCAGGCGGCCGGGTCGTTGGTCAGATACGAGGCGCCCTTGGCATATAGGAACGTGTAGCCCCCAACGCCCATGAGCGCGCCCGTCACGACACACGAAACCAGCGCCGCTCCGATCACAGCGTTTCTTTTCATGCCTCCGACCGCTCCCGTATGACCGGTTTTCCCGCGAGGCCCCCTGTTGACTTCGTTACTAATACCAAGCCCGCCCCCGATGCGTCAAGGCGGGCCCCCGGCCTGCCGCGTCTCGCGAACGGCGCCGTCGAATCCGATGACCGCCACGTTCATCGGCACGGCCTTTCCCGCCATCGCCATGCCGGCCTGCACGATGCGCGGCAGCCCCTGACAGCAGGGCACTTCCATAACCGCGACCGTCACGCGCGCTATTTCAGACCCGGAGAAGATCTCGCCGAACTTGTGCGCGTATTCGCCCGCGGGGTCGAACTTGGGGCAGCCAAGCACGACGACTTTGCCCGCGAGCAGCGTATCGTGAAACGCGGGGCTCGCCACGGGCACGCAATCCGCCGCCACGAGCAGATGCGCGCCTTGCAGCCACGGGGCGCCCGGCGGGACAAGACGAATCTGGACCGGCCAGTTGCCCAGCGCCGACGGCTTCTTTTCAACGGAAGCCGGCGCCGCCGCGGGCGTCCCTGCCAGTACGCGCGATTGCGCGCCGGGGCAGGCGTGGCCGCGCGGCGCGGCAGCCGGCGCGGGCGCGAGCGTTTCGTCGAAGGGTTCGGCTTCACGCTCGATGACCTGAATCGCGCCGGTGGGACACTCGCCGAGACACGCGCCGAGCCCGTCGCAACAACGGTCCGCCACCAGCCGCGCTTTTCCGTTTTCAATCACGAGCGCACCCTCCGCGCACGAGGGCACGCATTTCCCGCAGCCATTACACAGGCGCTCGTCGATTTGCACAATTTTCCGCATCATCTTCATGACGGTTCTCCTGGAAAGGGTCCCTTCACTCGTCTTGCGCGCGACGGCGCGCGGGATCGAAGTGACGGCGGCGCGTTGCCGCGATACGCGGCAGCCGGGCGAGGCAGTGCGCGGCGATGTTCAAGGCATGCCACGCGCCTCGGGGCCACGGCGCCATGGCGCAGGCGAGGCTCGTCCCGGTTGCGGCGGCCAGCATGCGCAACACATTGCGGGAGAGGCCGTGGTGCGGATCCTTGAGCAGAAAAAGATACCGCGCCTGCGTTTCATTCCGCCAGCGGTGAAAGACGGCGCGCGTGTCCCGCGGCCCGGGCGGCTCGCTGAGTTTGCCATGCGCGTGATACAGATACGCTCCGGGGGCAAGCAGAATCTCACAACCCAGCCAGCGCGCGCGTGCGCACAGGTCGTCGTCGATACCGTAGAACCAGAACAGGGGATCAAATTCGCCCACCAGTTCCCAGACGTCCCGGCGCGCAAAAATGGCCGCGCCGATAATGGTGGGCAACGGGTAGGTCTGGCGCAGCGGCCGGCCGAGTACCGCGTCTTCGATAAGCTCGCGCGCCCGCAGTATGTGTTTGTAGGCGTTATTGTCTATCCTGCCCGGCTCGCGGAAATTGAGTTGCAGCGGCGTAAACAAGCTGCAGGGACGCGCATCGGAAGCGGCTACAAGACACTCGGCCGACCCAGGGGCAAGTTCCGTGTCGTCGTTCATCACGAGCACATGCGTCGCGGCGCCATCAGCCAGGAGCGTCGTCATGCCGCGATTCAGCACCTCGACAATGTGACGGTTATCGGGAGTGCGTTGCACCTGCACGCGCTCGCCAAACGACGCGGCCACTTCAGACGTTTCGTCCGTAGAGCCGTTGTCCATCACAAGCACGCGGATATCGAGCATCTCGTTTGCGTCGCGCAGCGCGGACGCAATACACCGGTTCAGGAAGTCGGCGCGATTGTACGCGGTGATAAGGACGCGAAGCTGAACCACGGATGCTCCACCTTGCGGCAGGTCTCTGCCGGCCATCGACTGGCCTGCCGGCCGCCGCGCATCCTGCCTGAACGCGCCGGGGCAACGCAATTCCGGCTTGGGGCCGCGGCCGCTTCCCGCCCGGAAGGAAGGCGCGAGCACCCGCCTTCGCGAAATACCCCGGCCCGGCGGTCGCCTCGCCTTCGTTCACGATCATCTTGAGACGGCCGTCGCGCGGCTGGGTGACACCGAGATTCGTGACCGGGCCGGGGCGGGTTTATCGGCTCAAACACGGCAGTCTTCCCTTTCTCTGTGTGTTGGTTCCCATGGTTAGGCACTGTCTCCGCCGGATTGCATACCGGGACGCGTCAAGCCGAGCACAAGAACTGGACGGCGCAGAAGACGAAAAGGACACCGGCGGCGTGAACCAAGCTGCTTGTCCTTGAACGCTCCCTTGGGTTCTCTCCGTCGTTTCCTTGGTAATCGTCCTTGGCCGCTGCCGTCCCTGGAATCCCGCTGAGACCCGGTATATGCTTGCGTTTCTCGCACGGGAGACGATGGCATGCGCGTAGCATTCCCCTTCACACTGCTGTTGGCGCTGACGGCCGCGGCCAGCGCCCCCCCCGAACCGCCGCCGGCCGAGGAGAACGGCGGCGGGGAAACCGGGACTCCCGCGATCGCGCGCGGCCTGACGTTCGTGGGGCACGCGCACATCGACCTTGCCTACCGCTGGCGCTGGAACGAGACGGTGTCGTGGATCACGCGGGACACGTTCCTGGGCGTCCTGGAGGTGATGCGGCAGGAACCCGGCCTGACTTTCGTGCAGAGCCAGATGGCGCTCTACGACGCGGTCATGCGCGCCTATCCGGACCTGTACCGCGAGATCAAGGCAGAGATAGCCGGGGGCCTCTGGGCACCGGTCGCCGGCATGTGGTCGGAGCCGGACGTGATCTTCCCGTCGGGCGAATCGTTCATCCGGCAGCGGCTCGCCGGCGCGCAGTTCCTGCGCCAGGAATTCGGCTTGCCGCCCGACGCCGTGATGTGGGTGCCGGATTCGTTCTGCGGTCACGCGGGCACGCTTCCGGCCATTTTGGGCCGGTGCGGCATCAAGTACTACGTCCTCATGCGGGGGGCGCCGCCGGACATGCCGGTCTTCTGGTGGGAAAGCAGGGACGGCACGCGCATCCTGGCCTATTCGCTGCCCCTGCCGTACGATTTTGAACTAGGCAAGCTGACGCCGCGGGTGCTGCGCGGGATGGAGGACTGGTTCAAGCACGCATGCGGCGTGCAGAACGCAATGGTGCTCTTCGGCACGGGGGACCATGGCGGCGGGCCGCGCATGAAGGACGTGGAACGGAAGCGCGCGCTGGAACGGACGGCCAACGGCCCCGCGGTCAGCTACGGCAGGCCGGAGACGTATTTCCGGGAACACGTCGACCCGCACGGCGGCGCATTTCCCGTGCATCGCGGCTCGCTGGGCGCCCTGGAAGGCATGCCGTTCCTCAGTCAGGCCGGGCTCAAACAGTTGAACCGCCAATGCGAGCACCTGCTGCTGACGGCGGAGAAATTCGCGGCCCTGGGTGCGTGCTACCAGTGCAAGCCCAGTTATCCGCGTGTCGATTTCGCCGAGGTTTGGAAACGCCTTCTGTTCAACCAGTTTCACGACATCATCGCGGGCACAAGCAATGGCCGGGCGTGCGACGATGCGCGCGCGGAACTGACGTGGGTGCTCGCGGAAGGCCAGGCGCTGCTGGACCAGGGTATCGAGCACATTGCCGGGCGCATCGACACGCGCGGCGACGGGATTCCGCTGGTTGTTTTCAATCCCCTCTCCTGGGACAGAACCGATGTCGTCGAGGCGGTTATCCGCTGTGTGGAGCCCGTGGACACGCTTGCGCTCCGCGACAAAGACGGCGTCGAAATGCCGTATCAAGTGCTGGGCTTGGACGCGGAGCGCAGGCAGTGGCGCATTCTCCTTCTGGTTGAGCAGGCGCCGTCCCTCGGGTACAAGACGGTTCGGGCATATCCCGGCCAGACCCCCGCGTTCGAGACGGCGCTCCGTGCGTCCGTCACGGCGCTCGAAAACGAGTACTTGCGCGTAAACCTCACGGAGACCGGCACGGTGGCCGGCATATTCGACAAGACCGCGAACCGCGAGATGCTGAGCGGGGAGGGCAACGTGTTCAGCCTGATGCGCGAGGGCAACGTGAGTTCTTCCTGGATGGCCGTTTTCGACGGCAGCGAGAAAGAACTCGAGGCGGCGGGCGCGCCACGGCTCGTGGAAACGGGGCCGGTACGGGCCGTGCTGCGCCGTGCATTCCATTCCGAAGATTCGACCTTCGACGTGGATGTGGTCCTTTGCGCGGGCGCGCCCCGGGTCGAATTCGTCTTCAATGCGGACTGGCACGACAGGGACGCCACGCTCCTCGTGCGTTTTCCAACGGTGGTGAACGGCGGCGCGGGGGCCGTCGAACTGCCGTACGGTTTCGAGGAGGCCGCGAGCGATGGAACACGCCGCTGCGCGCACAATTGGGTCGACCTCTCGAACACAGACTGCGGCGTGAGCCTGCTGAACGACGGCCGGTACGAGTTCTACCTGGAGGGCGCATCTCTGCGCATGGGCGTACTGCGCGGCGCGCACGACATGGACCCGCGCATGGACGAAGGCGCGCACCGGTTACGGTACGCGCTGTATCCCCATGCCGGACCCTGGCGCGACGCGGGCACGGTGCGCCAGGCGTACGCGCTGAACAATCCGCTCATCGCGGCGCAGGAGCCGCACCACGACGGGCGCCTCGGCGACTACCTTTCCCGCAGCAACGATTACGCGCTGCCGCCGGAATTGTCCTTCTTCCGCGTGTCGCACCCGGACGTCATGGTGTCCGTGGTCAAGATGCCGCAGGCGGAGTGGACGTCGGACGGGGAAATAGTGGTCCGGCTCGTGGAGACCTCGGGCCGTGCGGCGTCGTGCGTGCTGACCACGCCGTTCCGGCTGCTGCGGGCCATCGAGACGGACCATCTCGAGCAGACGACCCTGCGCGACGTGGAAGCCAAGGACAATGCGGTCCCGTTCGAGTTCGCGCCGGGAGAGGTCAAGACGGTCATCCTGCGGCACGGCGCCGTGAATACCGTGATCGAGAACGTCCCGCCAGCATAGGCGGTCGAAGCGCGCTATTCGGCGCGTTGCGGCGGCGGCTCATGGCCCATGTGGAACACCGGTTCCAGCGGCCGGCACAGGGGCGAATTGTCGGCGTTCGTATCGATGAGGTCTGCCATGTGCGCCCACCAGCGCTGCATGATTTCCTGTTGCGGCAGTTCCGCCATGGTGTGGTTGTCCGCCAGTTCCTGGACGGCAAAGAGCGTGCCTGTCAGTTCTTCGAGATAGATGCCGTAGGAGCGCATCCCGGCATTCCGCAACGCCTCCAGCAATTCCGGCCAGATTTCCCGATGCCGCTTCCGGTACTCCGCCGCGCATCCTGGTTTCAGCTTCATGGTAAAAACCGCACGCTGCATCTTGCTGTCCCTCCTTTGTCGCGCTGACCAGCCACGGCCGGCGCCCGCACTGTAGACACAATCCGCCGTCCTGCGCAAGCGGTTCCCCACATCGCGCTTCGTACGCGCGCGCTTGGCGCTCAAGCCGTTGCTTTGCTAGACTGCGTCCCTGCGCGCGGCCATCGGTTGCGCGCGGCGCGGCGCGCCCGAATCCGAGGGAGTATGTGATGCCTGTCGTTGACCATGCGGCCTATTGCGGGATGCTGGACCGGGCACTAACCGGGCGTTTCGCCTGTCCCGCCATCAACGTGCTGCAGGTCGACACGCTCAATGCCGCCATCGAGGGTTTCGCGGCGGCGGACAGCCCCGGAATCGTGCAGGTTTCCCTCGCCGCGGGCCGCTGCGCCTCGGGGCGGATAAATGACGCCGTGCTGGGCGCGGTCTCGCTCGCGGAACACGCGCACCGCATCGCCGCGCGATACGCTGTGCCCATCGCGGTGCACACCGACCACTGCCCCACGGAAAAGGTCGACGAATTCCTGCGCCCGCTCATCGCGGAGACGGCGCGCCGCCGCGCGCGAGGCGAGCCGAACTTGTTTCAGAGCCACATGTACGACGGCAGCGGTCTGCCGTTGAAGGAAAACCTCAAACACGCCGTCGAACTGTTGAGACTGTGCCGCGACAATGAAATCATCCTCGAAGTCGAGGCCGGCGTCGTCGGCGGCGAGGAGGACGGCATCCGCGGCGCCGGCGCGGCGAACAAGCAGTTGTACACCACGCCGGAGGACATGCTGAAGGTCTACGAGACGCTGAGCGAGGTGGAAGGCGCGCGGTTCATGCTGGCCGCGACGTTCGGCAACGTGCACGGCGTTTACAAGCCGGGTCACGTGCAATTGCGGCCCGAGATCCTCCGGGCGGGGCAGCAGGCGGTAATGGCGAAGCACGGCCCGGACGCGCGGATGTGGCTCGTGTTCCACGGCGGGTCCGGCACCTCCGGCGCGGAAATCCGCCAGACCATCGAATACGGCGTCGTGAAGATGAACGTTCACACGGATACGCAGTATGCGTTCTCGCGCGCCGTGGCCGATTTCATGTTCAAGCATTACGACGGCGTCATGCGCATCGACGGCGAGGTCGGCGTGAAACAGGACTACCTCGCGAGCACGTGGCTCGAGAAGGGCCGCGAGGCCATGGCCGCGCGCGTGGTCGAGGCGTGCCGCGTGCTCGGCAGCGCGGGAAGGAGCGGGGCATCGTGAACGGGGCCCCGGCGCGGAAGTCATGACGGAACTACTCGGCCAGCACAGCTATTGGCTGCTTCCCGTGCTCATCTTTCTGGCGCGGATCGCGGACGTGTCCATCGGCACCATGCGCATCATCTTCCTGTCGCGCGGGATGCGCCTGCTGGCCCCGCTCTGCGGCTTCTTCGAAGTGCTCATCTGGCTGCTCGCCATCAGCCAGATCATGCAGAACCTGACGTCATGGCAGAATTACCTCGCCTACGCGCTGGGCTACGCCACGGGAAACTATGTCGGCCTGATCATCGAAGACAAGCTGGCCATGGGCCTGCTTTCCCTCTGGGTCGTAACCCGGGAAGACGCGGCGGACATGCTGGACCGGCTGCAGTACGCGGGATTCGGGCTGACCAGGGTCGCGGCGCGCGGCGTGCAGGGCGACGTGCGCATCGCGATTCTCGTGATTCGCCGGAAGAACCTGGACAACGTGCTGGCCATTGTTCGCGAAACGCATCCGGAGGCGTTCATCACCGTGAACGATGTGCGCTCGGCCAGCGGCGGCTTCTTCGCGGGCGCGCCGCCCCGCGCGGCGCGGTTCCGCGGCCTCCGCGCGTGGCGCATCCGCAAAGGCCGGTAACGGGAGGATACAAGACATGCAGTACACGACGGCGACGCTGCTGGTGCGGCCGGAATCCGACCCCGCCGACCCGGACGCGATCCTGAACATCACGCCCGCGCGCGCGGGTTGGCAGTTCATCCATTTTCAGGCACGGCGGCTCGGCGCGGGCGCCAAATGGACGTTTGCCACCGGCGAGCACGAACTCGCGCTCGTGAATTTCAGCGGTGCCTATGCGGTCACGTCAAACCGCGGCGCGTGGCGCTTCGGCGGGCGGGCCAACCCGTTCGCGGGCGCCGCGCACGCGCTCTACCTCCCCCGCCGCACCGAATTCACCGTCGCCGCGGAAACGCCCGGGGAATTCGCCGCCGCATGGGTGCCCACGGACCAGGACAACGACCCGTGGCTCATCCAGCCTGGGGACGTTCGCGTTTCCATCCGCGGCGGCGACAACGTGAGCCGCCAGATTAACGACCTGCTGCCCCCGGGCTCGCCCGTGCACCGGCTGGTCCTCGTGGAGGTGTATACGCCTGGCGGGAACTGGAGCAGCTATCCGCCGCACAAACACGATGTGCATCTCGTGGATGAACGCGGCGCTCTCGTCGAAGCGGACCTCGAAGAGGTCTATTTCTACAAGTTCGATCTGCCCGGGGGCTACGCGTTTCAGCGCGTCTACACCGACGCGAGCTGCCCGCTGCATCAGCAGGGCGCGCCCATCGATGCCGTGCTCATGCCGGTCGAGGACTGCGCCGTCCTCGTGCCGGAAGGCTACCATCCCGTCGTGAGCCCGCCCGGCTACACAACGTATTATCTCAATGTGCTGGCGGGCAGCGCCCAATGCCTGGCCAACCGCGACGACCCAAGATATGGCTGGGTCAAACACACATACCGCGGCGCGGATGACCGGCTGCCCTTGTATTAGGCCCGGCGGCAAAAGGAGCCAAGCGTTATGTCCCGTTCCTACGACAGCCTGCATATGGGGCGGTCTTCTATTGACCTCTACAGCAACGACGTGGGCTCGCCGTTTCCCGAAATCAGGAGCTTCGCCGCGTACGTCGGCGGGTCGCCCACCAACATCAGCGTGGGGTTGCGGCGGCTGGGATTGAAACCCGCGCTGCTGACCGCCGTCGGCGCGGACCCGGTCGGCGATTTCATCCTCGATTTTCTGCGGAAGGAAGGCGTCGAGACGCAGTTTATCCCGGTGAAAGGCGACCGCCGCACCAGCGCGGTGGTCCTGGGCATCGAGCCGCCGGACAAGTTCCCGCTCGTGTACTACCGCGAGAACTGCGCGGATATCGCGCTGACCATCGACGACGTGCTGGCCGCGCCTTTGGCCGATTGCCGCGTATTCCAGTTCGCCGGCACAAACCTCAGCCGCGAGCCCAGCAGAAGCGCCACCTTCTTCGCCGCCGAACTTGCCCGGCAGGCGGGCGTCGAGGTCGTCTTTGATATCGATTTCCGGCCCGACCAGTGGCACGACCCGCGCGCGTTCGGCGTCATGGCCCGCGCCATGCTGCCCCTCGTCGACATCGTCCTCGGCACGGAAGACGAGATCAACGCCGCCCTGCTCCAGGACCCCGCCCAGATCAAGCTGACCCATTCACAAGTCTCCGATACCAAGGTGGGCGGCGACATCGAGGCCAACATCGCCGCCCTGCTCGCGCTTGGGCCAAAGGCGCTGTTGCAGAAACGCGGCGCGGAGGGACTCCGCATCCACCTTGCGCGCCCCGACGGTCTCCCCGAGCGCATCGACTGCCCCGGATTCCCCGTCGAGGTCTACAATATCCTCGGCGCGGGCGACGCGTTCGCTGCCGGGTTTCTCTGCGGCTACCTGCGCGGCGAAGGCTGGTACCGGGCCGGGCGCATGGGCACGGCGTGCGGCGCGATCGTGGTCACGCGGCACGGCTGCGCGAATTTCATGCCGACTTTTGACGAAATGGCGGCGTTTATCGACCAATGTGGCGGTTTTTAGCGATATGAAGATTGGGACGGACCGTCATAATCAGGGTTCCCGTGGCGTGAACCGGCGCACGTTCCTCGGGGCGGCGGCCACCGGAGTCTGGGCGGCGTCAGGCGCGTTTTCCGCCGCTGAACCCGTGCAGGACGGCGTGCCTCCAAATCTCGTGTTCGTGTTCGCGGACCAGTGGCGCGCACAGGCCACGGGGTATTCGGGGGACCCGAACGCACGCACGCCGCACCTCGACCGGCTCGCGTCCGAGAGCGTGAATTGCGTCAATGCGGTATCGGGATGCCCAGTGTGTTCGCCTTATCGCGCGAGCCTGATGACGGGCCGGTACCCGCTGAAGCACGGCGTGTTTCTGAACGACGTGTGCCTGAACACGGAGGCGGTGTCGTTCGCGCAGGCGTTGAACGCGGCGGGCTATCAGACGGCCTACATCGGGAAGTGGCACCTGGACGGACACGGCCGCTCGAACTTCATCCCGCCGGAGCGCCGCCAGGGGTTCCAGTTCTGGCGCGCGCAAGAATGCACGCACGACTACAACAACTCCGCGTACTTCGCCGGCACGGGGGAACCGCTGAAGTGGGAGGGTTACGACGCCATCGCGCAGACGCGCGAAGCACAGCGGTATATCCGCGAAGAAACCGGGGAAAGGCCCTTTGCCCTGTTTGTGTCCTGGGGACCGCCGCATAACCCCTACGAGACCGCGCCAGAGCCTTTTCGGGCGCTCTACGAGCCCGGGACGCTCGTGCTGCGTCCCAATGTGCCCGAAGCCGCGCAACAGATGGCCCGGCGCGACCTCGCGGGCTACTATGCGCACTGCACCGCGCTCGACCAATGCGTGGGCGACCTCCTGGACACGGTGCGCGAGGCCGGCTTGGAGAAAGACACTATCTTCGTGTTCACATCGGACCACGGCGACATGCTGGGCTCCCAAGGTGAACAGCGAAAGCAGCGCCCCTGGGACGAGGCGGTGCGCGTGCCGCTGCTCGTGCGTTTTCCGGCGCGATGGGGACACACCCGCCGGGAACGGAGCCATCCGGTCAGCACGCCGGACCTCATGCCGACGCTGCTGGCCCTGTGCGGGGTCGCGCCGCCGCCTACGGCTGAAGGCAGCGACTTTTCCGCTTACTGGGATGGCGGGCCGCCGCCGGGCGGGCCCGGGGCGCTCATCGCCTGCTATGCGCCCTTCGGCGAATGGACGCGCGCCAAGGGCGGACGCGAGTACCGCGGCCTGCGCACCGAACGCTACACCTACGTGCGCGACTTGCAGGGGCCGTGGCTGCTCTACGACAACGAGGACGACCCCTGCCAGCAGCAGAACCGCTGCGACGACCCGGCATTCGCCGCTGTCCAAGGAGAACTCAACGCGGCACTCGACCACGTGCTCGAAGAACGGCGCGACGAATTCCTCGCCGGCGATATCTACATCCGGCGTTGGGGTTATCACGTCGACGCCAACGGCACAGTGCCGTACACGCCGTAAGAGCGGGGCCCGGGAATCCCATTGCAGGCGGGCGCAAATACCTGGCCGTCGCGTTCTCCTCCCTCTCGCACCGGCGCGACGCACGCAGATGCTCACAAGGATTCCTCCCCTGCAACGGCGGAGAGACGGGCACAGACACCGCGAGCAAGGCGCGCCTGTGGTACCATGCCTCATCCTGAAAGCGAGGGAGCGGGACAATGCGCCTCAACTGGCTCGAACGCGTGCTGGTGAACAGCCCCTTCGACACATTTCTGCTTCGCCATTTTGAAGCACGGCGGCTCCTGGCAATGGGCGGGCAAGTCCGGGGCGAGCTTGCCCTTGAAATAGGCTGCGGACAGGGCGTGGGCGCCGCGGCTATCACGGACATCTTCGGCGCGGCGCGGGTACACGCTTTCGACATCGACCCGGCCATGCTCCGCCGCGCAAGGCGCCGGCTTCGCCCGCGCAAAGACACGGTCCGCCTCTGGCGCGGCGATGCCACGGCCATTCCCATACCCGACAACAGATACGACGCCGTTTTTGATTTCGTGGTGATACATCACATTCCCGATTGGCAGCATGCACTGCGCGAGATCTTCCGCGTATTGAAGCCCGGCGGCCGTCTCTACGCGCAGGAGGGGCTGCGGCGGCTTGTTCTCAATCCCGTGATTCGCCGCCTGGTAGTTCACCCGGAAGACGACCCATTCGATCACGCCATGTTCTGCAGCGGCCTTGAGACGGCTGGTTTCCATATCGAGAACGCCTGGCATTTCCATGAATGGTTTGGTTTCTATATCGCCGACAAACCCGGACAAGGCGCTGCGGGCGAGATGCGCCGGAACCCGGGCTGAATTGCCGGAACGTGAATGGCAGATTCCAGGGAGGGCACAGATTTATGCGGCTTGTTATTCTTGTGACGGTCTGCGGCGTGGGGTATGCGCAGGCGGCAGACTGGCAGGCCCTGGCCGGCCCGGAAGCAGCGCCCGATGTCATTGCGCCGATTCACGCCCCGTTTGCAATGCCGCAGCTTGACCGGCCCGTATTCCCGGATGCGGTTTTCCCGATCACGGATTTTGGCGCGGAACCGGGCGGCGTGGTAAAGAACACGCGGATGATCCAGGCGGCTATCGATGCATGCGCCGAGGCGGGCGGAGGAGTTGTGCTGTGCCCGGCGGGGCTCTGGCTGACCGGCGCCATTCATCTGCGGAGCAACATCAACCTGCACCTTGCGGAAGGGGCGGTGCTGCGGTTTTCGGACGACCCGCGGGACTATCTCCCCGTGGTGTTCACACGCTGGGCCGGATTCGAATGTTACAACTATTCCCCACTCGTTTATGCGAGGGATTGTCAGAACATCGCCATCACGGGACCGGGCGCGCTCGAGGGCAACGGCCGCCCTTGGTGGACCTGGGCCGAACGCCAGTCGGACACCGCCATGTTCATGTACAAGGAACAGATACTGAAGGGCGTGCCGCCGGAAGACCGCGTTTACGGCGCCGTGGAAGCGGGCCTTCGCCCGCAATTCATCAGTCCGATTCACTGTTCTCATGTGCTGCTCGAAGGATTCACGATTGCGGAACCCGGACCCTTCTGGACGATCGACCTGGTCTATTGCGACCATGTCGTGGTGCGTAGACTCCGCGTCATGACCGAGGGCGGACCGAACACCGACGGCATCAACGTGGATTCGAGCGCCAACGTGCTCATCGAGCATTGTCTTCTCAATACCGGCGACGATTGCGTCTGCATGAAATCGGGCATGAACGAGGACGGCTGGCGCGTGGGCAAGCCCACGGAGAACGTGGTGATCCGCTACATCCGCACCGCGCACGGCCATGGCGGCGCGGTATTCGGCAGCGACATGAGCGGCGACATCCGGAATGTCTACGTCCATTCCTGCATTTATGACGGCACCGCCTTGGGTATTCGCCTGAAATCGACGCGCGGGCGCGGCGGCGTGGTCGAGAAGCTGTGGTTTGAAGACATTCTCATGCGGAATATCGCCGCGGAAGCGATTCAGATTTCAACCGCCTACAGCGCCTGGATGGGCACCACGGAGGGTAAAGCGCCGCTGTTCCGCGACATCTCGTTCCGGAATATCAGCGTGGAAGGCGCGCGGCAGTCCATCAACATCGAAGGTCTGCCCGAGGCCCCGGTGCAGGATATCCGCATGGAAAACCTCTCGATAGCGGCCGAAGAAGGCATGGATGCCGCGCATCTGCAGGGATTCCAGATGGAAAACGTTACGGTGCGGCATTGAGCGCCTGGCTGATGGCGTCCAGCCGGGCCGTGCCCTCGCTCAACGTGGGGCATAACCAGCCGCCCTCGTCGAATTCGTTCCAGGCGTAGATGAGCACGGCCTGTGCCTTCGCGGCGCCGGGATGTTGCCTGCACCATTGCAGCGCTTTTTCGAGGTGCCCGGCCAATTCCTGGGGCTGCGGCGTTTCGTAATACTGCTCGATGTCTCCTCCGCGAACCCACGGAACGGGCGTCTGCACGCGCGGGCGCATGTCCCAACCCGCGCTGACGAGCGGCGCCACTTCGCAGCCCGTTGCCCGAAAGGCGTCCCACCATCGCTCCGTGTGCGCGGCAAGCGCGGCATAGGGCGCCCCCTTGGCGCCGCCGTTGGACGCATACGCGCCGATCGCGTCCAAGCCGAGCGTCTCAAGCTGTTCTTTAAGGAGGTCCGGCGACCACCCCTGCGCGACGATGTACGGGTTGCCGGTTCCCGCCTCTTGCGCCGCGGCGCGCAGCTGGTCAAAGGCGGCGCGCGCGTCCGCCCACGTCTCGAAGCGGCCGGAGCCAACCAGGTCGCCCACACTGTAGAGATACACCAGAGGGCGATTCTCCAGGACGGTTTGATACGCCGGATCCCCGAAAGCGGCCACGTAGCGCTGCATCTTGCCGGGCCACGCGGCCGCGCCGCCCCTGCCCTCCCATCCGCCTTGCAGGTTCAGACAGAAACGGATGTCCGATTTGTGCGCGCTTGACAGATAGTTCCGCAGGCCAAGGCTCAGCGCGTGGTCCTCGGGATAGACGACGAAGGCCCAGTAGTCGAGTCCCGCCGCGTGCGCATACGCGATTTCCCGGTCCATGATCTGCTGGGTATTGCCGCGCGCCTCGACCGCGTTATCGCCCACCACCTTGCCAAAAAAAGGCACACGATAGTGCCATTGTTCCGGGGCGAGCGTTCGCTCCACGGTCAGGCCCACTTCGGACGCCGGCCCGTGCCACGCGTCCCAACGGATGGCGCCGACGACGGGACGCGTCCCGGGGGTCTCAGCGCAAACCTGCGCGGGAAGCGCCAACAGCAAAAGAGTACTCGCAAACAACGTCATATCACGCATCATTTCCCGGTTGCTTCTTCTCCCCGCCATCCGTCCTGGGCACGCGTCAAGTCTAACACGACCCGTGCCAGCGCCGGGGTATTCCAAACGCCGCCGGGCGCGCCCTGGCATTGGGCGGGCGAGCGATTTGTGCTAGAGTGGGGCTTGGGAAACGGGACGTTTCCTCAAGGGACCGGCCAGAGCGCGGACTTGTCGAATCATCGGGGAACTGTATCGTGTGCAGTCAATACGGCGGTTATGCGGGGAAGGTATTGCGGGTCGACCTTCGCACGCGGGAAGTGGACGAGTATCCCTGGACGGATGAAGACCGCACGTTGTATCTGGGCGGCAAGATAATGGCCGCGAAGATTCTGTACGACAACATCGCTGCGGGCACGGACGCCTATGCGCAGGATAACGTGCTCGTCGTTTCGACAGGACCATTGACGGGCACATCCGTGCCGTCGTCGAGCCGGTTTAACATCTCGTCGGTTTCGCCCTTGACCGGTTTCTGCGCGTCCTCGAACTGCGGCGGCGATTTTGGCCTCAGGCTGAAAAAGGCGGGCTACGACGCGCTGGTGATCACGGGAAAGGCGTCCGTGCCGGTCTGGATTGAGATCACGGAAGACAACGTCGTGTTTCACGATGCGGGGGACCTCTGGGGCAAAACGACCGGCGAAACGCAGGAGGCGCTGGGCGAGAGCCGCGGGAAGATCGTCATCGGCCCCGCGGGCGAGCATCTGGTGCGCTACGCCTGCGTGTTCAGCGGCGACCGCACGGCGGGCCGCGCGGGCATGGGCGCGGTCATGGGCGCAAAAAATCTCAAAGCCGTTACCGCGACGGGCGGCAAGAGCGCCTCCGTGCATAACCGCGAACGATTGAAGAAAGTGGTGCGCGGCTGGGTGAAGCTGCTGAAGAGCCATCCGCTCACGGGCGAGGCCTTGCCGAAATACGGGACGGGATTTCTGTTGCGCCTCATGCAGCAACGCCGGTTACTGGCCACGCACAACTACAAGTACGGCCAGTTCCGGGACTATGAAATGCTTTCCGGCCAGACGCTGGCGGAAAAGCACCTGATTCGGAACGTGGGTTGCACGACCTGCATCATCAAATGCGGACGGCTCGTCGAGGTGGACGGCAAGCGCGTGAAAGGCCCGGAACTTGAAACGCTGGGCCTGCTTGGCCCGAACCTGGAGAACAACAACCTCGAACGCATCCTGAAGTGGAATTACGAACTGGACGAACTGGGCATGGACACGATCAGCACGGGCGGCAGCATCGGCTTTGCCATGGAACTCCAGGAAAAGAGGCTTTGGGATTGCGGCCTTGAATTCGGGAAGACAGACAATCTCTCCGACGTGATGCACGACATCGCGTACCGGCGCGGCATCGGCGACCTGCTTGCGGAGGGCACAAAACGCCTGGCGCAGCGTTTCGGCGGCGCGGAATTCGCCATCAATGCGAAGGGGTTGGAGCTTGCGGCCTACGAGCCGCGCGGCGCGGTGGGCCAGGGGCTCGGCTACGCCACGGCGAACCGCGGCGGCTGTCATCTGAACGCGGGTTACATGGCGCTCATGGAAGGATTGGGGCTGGGCATGAACCCTTACACCCCGCGCGCAAAAGCCGCGCTGAATGTGCTGAACCAGAATCTCATGGAAGGCGTGTCCGCGGCGGGGTGCTGTCTGTTCCCGCTGTTCTCATTCTATCCGGGCTGGTTGATTTCGCACCAGGACAGCCTCGCCGGACGGATCGTCAACGCGATTCTGCCCTATTCGGGCGCGAGCGTAAACCTGCTCAACAGACTGCCGGGCAAGTTCCTGCCGATTCACTTGCCGCTGTTCCCCTATACGAAGGCGCTGAGCGCCGTCACGGGCATGAAGATGACCGTCGGCAGACTGAAGGACATCGGCGAACGCGGCTTCAACCTTGAACGGCTGCTCAATATTCGCCTGGGGCTTACCGCGGCGGACGACAGCCTGCCCAAACGGCTCACCGACGAACCGCAAGTCGAGGGCGACTTGCGCACGCGCGTGCCGCTCGGCAAAATGAAGCGGCAATACTACAGGATTCGCGGCTGGGACGCCTGCGGCGTGCCCACGGAACGGAAGAAGAAACGGCTGCGCATCGGTTGACCCGCCCCCGCTACAGACGCGGGTCGGCCGGGCAGGCGATATGCAGCTCCAAACATAACGAGGGAAGGCATTCATGACGATGCGGGAGGAAGTGGCCGCGGCGGTGCTGGCCGCCGCGCATGAGCGAGATGGGTCAGCCGAGCTGCCGTGCGCGGAAGCGTTCGCGATTGCGGAGCGGCTGGCCGTGCCCGTGGCCGAGGTGGGGCGCGCCTGCGACGAACAGCACGTGAAAATCACGCGCTGTCAATTGGGATGCTTCTGATGGCGCCCGCGAAACGCACCGTGCCCTCCGGGATACAAATCGGTTTCAAATTGTGGCTGACGCTGGACGGCGAAGGGGTCTTCGGGGAAGGCAGGTGGCAATTGCTCGCTGCGATTCACCGTGCCGGGTCGCTCCGCGCCGCGGCCGGCGCGCTGGGCATCAGCTATCGAAAAGCGTGGGGCGACTTGCGCGAGGCGGAAGAGGCGTTGGGCTTGACTCTTCTCGAACGGCGGCGCGGCGGCGCGGAAGGCGGCGAAAGCCGGCTCAGCGAAACGGGCCGCGTATGGCTGGCCGAATTCGCGCGATTGCGCGCCGAGTGCGGGCGGAACATGGAACGGTCCTTCGCCCGATGGATGAAAAGGATGCAGTCATGAGCTTTTTGCCTGCCGGGCGGACCCTCCTCTGCGCGGGGACTGTCCTGTTGAGCATGAGCGCCGGGGCGCAGCGGGACACCCTCTCGGGCGAATTGATGGTCTTCCATGCCGGGAGCCTCGCGGTCCCGCTCAAGCAGGTGGCCGAGGCGTTTCAACGGGAGCATCCGGCGGTGCGTATTCTCAGCGAGGCCGCGGGCAGCCGCGAATGCGCCCGCAAGCTGACCGACCTCGGCAGGGCCTGCGATGTGCTCGCCTCGGCGGACTACGCCGTGATTGAGGCCATGCTCATCCCGGACCACGCGGAGTGGTGCATCAAGGTCGCGGGAAACGAGATGGTCATCGCGTACACGGACGAATCGGCCCATGCCGCCGAGGTCACGCGCGACAACTGGCATCACGTGCTCCTGCTCGAAGACGTCGCCTTCGGCCGGTCCGACCCAAACACGGACCCCTGCGGTTACCGGGCCATTCTCACGGCCAAACTCGCCGCGCGCCACTACGGCATCCCGGACCTTGCCGTTCGGCTCACGGCGAAGGACCGGCGGTTTGTCCGTCCCAAGGAGACGGACTTGCTTGCGTTGCTTGAAACGGGCGCAATCGACTACATATTCATTTACCGGTCGGTTGCGGAGCAGCACGGGTTGCGTTGGCTGGCGCTGCCCGACGAGATCAATTTGAAACGGCCGGAACTTGCAGCGCTTTATCATTCGGTTTCCGTCGAGATCTCGGGGGATGCGCCAGGCGCCTTCGTCACGCAGTACGGCGAGCCGATGGTCTACGGCGTGACCATTCCGAAGAACGCGCCGAATCCAGAAGCCGCGCTGGCTTTCGTCACGTTCCTGCTGGAAGCCGGCAAGGGCCTCGCGATTCTGGAACGCAACGGGCAGCCGGGCGTCGTGCCGTCGCCGTCGGCGTCCTACGACCGCATACCCGGCGCCTTGAAGAGGTTCGCCCTGAAGCCATGAATTCGCGCAGCGACGCCATACGAAGCACCGAGCCATTGACGCTGGTCTTTGCCTTCTGCGGCGGCCTGGTGCTTCTGTTCCTGGTCGCGCCGCTCGCGGGCATGGTCCTCGGCAGCCCGTTCACCGCGCTGCAGCAGACCGCCGCGGACCCCGAAGTCCGGGCGAGCATCTGGCTCACGCTGTGGACGTCCCTGGCGGCGACGCTCGTGTTGTCCGTCGCGGCGATTCCGTTCGCGTATCTGCTCGCGCGGCGCAACTTCCCGCTCAAGGGTCTCGTCTCCGCGGTCATCGATCTGCCCATCGTCGTGCCCCACTCCGCCGCGGGCATCGCCATTCTCGGGTTCGTCTCGGCGAACAGCCCGGTCGGCGGCGCGGCGGAACGCCTGGGAATCCACTTTGTAGGCGGCGCGCCGGGGATCATGGCCGCGATGGCGTTCGTGAGCCTGCCTTTTCTGATCAACGCGGCGCGCGACGGGTTCGCGTCCGTACCGGAACGATTCGAGAAAGCGGCGTTGAACCTGGGCGCGTCTCCGGCGCGCGTCTTTGCCACGGTTTCGGTTCCGCTGGCTTGGCGCTCGATCCTGTCGGGGCTCGTGCTGATGTGGGCGCGCGGCCTGAGCGAGTTCGGCGCGGTCGCCGTCGTGGCCTATCACCCCATCGTGACGCCCGTGCTGATTTACGAGCGGTTTGGCGCTTTCGGCCTGAAGTATGCCCGGCCCGTCGCGGCCCTGTTCCTTGGCGTGTGCCTGCTCTTCTTTCTCGTGATCCGGCTATTGGCAAGGCGGCCCGGCCATGTTGCGCGTTGAACAACTCTGCGTCCGCGCGGGCGCGTTTTCGCTCCGTGACGTTTCGTTCACGGTCGGGCAGGCCGCGTACTTCGTGCTGTTGGGCGCGTCCGGCGCGGGCAAGACGGTTCTGCTCGAAGCGCTGGCCGGCCTGGTGCCCGTGCAGGGGGGCCGCATCCGCCTGTGCGGCGCGGACATCACCCGCGCGCGCATACGGCACAGAGGATTCGGGCTGGTCTATCAGGACCGGGCGCTGTTCCCGCACCTGACCGTGCGCCGCAATATCGCGTACGGCCTCCACGCGCGGCGGTTGCCGCGCGCGCTGGTCCGTGAGCGCGTCGCGGAATTGGCCGCGGAAACCGGCACGCAGGGACTGCTCGACCGGTATCCCGGCACGCTATCGGGCGGCGAGGCGCAGCGTGTCGCGCTTGCGCGGGCGCTCGCGACACGGCCGCAATGCCTGCTGCTCGATGAACCGTTGTCTTCGCTCGACGCGCACGCGCGCGCGGAGATGCGGGCGCTGCTGCGCACGATCCACCGTGGCGGCCGCACCATCCTGCACGTGACGCACGATTACGAGGAAGCGCTGGCGCTGGCGACGCAAATCGCAGTGGTCGAAAACGGAACCATTCGCCAGGCCGGCGCGCCTTCGGACGTCTTTCAGCACCCGAAATCGGAATTCGTTGCCCGGTTTGTCGGCATTCGCAATGTTTTCAAGGGCCGCCTCGAAGCCGCAGCCGCGGGCCAGCCGGGGGAAGCTGCCTTTGTGACCAACGGACTCCGTTTCCACGTGCTCACGGATGGGCCGCCCGGGCCGGGGCTGTTGCTCGTGCGCAGCGAGGACATCACGCTCTCGCCGGGCAGGCCGGAATCGAGCGCTCGCAATTGCGTCCAAGGCACGGTCCGGGAAATCGTGCCCGTGCGGCTTGGCGTCGAGGTGTACATCGATGCGGGCGTGGAGATGGCCGCGCTCGTCACGCCCGGTTCGGTCGAGCATATGGAGCTGCGCGAAGGGTTGAGCGTGTGGGCAGCCTTCAAAGCCAGCGCTGCCCGATTCATAGGAGAATAACAGGATGAGTGCGACAAAGTGCGCGCGCATACGCCGGGAGCCATCGGGTCCCGGCGATAAGGGCATCATTACCAACAAAGCGGAAGGAGTACAGAAATGATTCGGCAGAACCGCACCAGATTACACGGCTTCACACTGATTGAACTGCTGGTCGTTATCGCGATCATCGGCATTCTCGCGGCGATTCTGCTGCCCGCGCTGGCGCGCGCCCGCGAGGCCGCGCGGCGCTCGTCCTGTCAGAACAACCTCAAGGAGATCGGGCTCTCGTTCAAGATGTACGCGAACGAGGAGCCCGGCGAATTCTTCCCGACGCAGTTTCCGGGGTACTACCCGGAATTGGGCGGCGCGCCCGTGCCCGGGCACAGTTTCTTCTGGGGGCCCGCGGTCTATCCCGAGTACATGCCGGACTACAACATCATCTTCTGTCCGTCCGACCCCGCGGGACTCGAAAAGAAGACGGTTATCGACGAACTCGTCCGCCTTCGTTTTCCGGAAGTGGCGCAGCAGTTGCGCGACTACTCATATATGTACCTCGGCTGGGCCATGCGTCAGGATGAAGACTGGGGCCTTTGGAAATCCGCCTCGGGCGACGCCCGAAACTCGGACAAGATCCTTCCCGAGAGTTTCGTGACGGCCGATATCCAGGACGGCGATTACACGCTTTACCGCCTGCGCGAGGGCATCGAGCGATTCCAGGTGACGGACATCAACAACCCGGGCGCAAGCGCGATGGCGCAGAGCACGCTTCCCATCATCTGGGACATTGTCTGCGCAAACCCCGGCGGCGACGGCAATCAATTCAACCATGTGCCCGGCGGCATGAACTGCCTCTTCCTGGACGGCCACGTGGACTACCTCCGCTATCCCTCAGATTTCCCCTGCACGGAGTATCTCGCGGGTAAACTCGGCAAAGGCGGTCCCACCGATCCCACCGTCCCGGCTTCCATCTAGTGGCGATCCCAGTACCCGGTGACGGGCGGGAGCGCGCATGCGACGCGAAGATACCCTTGCGGGAGCAAGGCCGGCTTTGCCTGCGGTTCGCAGGGGCGGGGAATGCCTGGCCCCTGCGAGAGACAGGAATCACGTTTTGGGATAGCTTCCCGACGGAACGAACATGCAAGGAGCGCCATCATGAGAGGACACAGATTCCGGTTACTTTTTCTGGGCTTTGGGCTGGCGGGACTAATGGTCCCAGCGCTATTTCTCGCGCCGGGGCTGGTGAAAGCCGCGCCGGAACGTCTCTCGGAAACGCTGACCATCATCGACCTGGACGGCTCGAAAATCGCCATCACCCTCGAAGAAATGCGGAAGATGCCGCAGGAGACCGAGTGGCAGTGCATCTGCGTCGGGCAGAAAGCCGGCTACATTTGCATATTCGACTACGGCGGCGTGCGCCTGTCGGCCATCCTCGAAAAGGCGGCCGCCGCCATGAACGCGAGCGAATACCGCAAGGAAAACATGTATGTCGTGTTCAGGGGCACGGACGGCTATCAGGTCATTGCCTCGTGGACCGAGCTGACCCTGGCCGAAACGGGCCGCCGCGCGCTCGTGGCGCTTTACGCGGACGCGAAGGCCCTTTCGGAAAGCGAAGGCCGCTTCCGTATCATCTTTCCCAGTGACAAGTACGTGGGGCGCAGCGTGAAGTGCCTGGAAGAAATCGAGATTCGCTGCGCAGAAGGCTGCGTCGATTTCGGCAGCCACTAGCGGCGGCCCGGTACGGCTCAAGACCGGCGATGCGTGTCTGTTTCGTGTAGCCGCGCCTATCCAGGCAATAAACGATTGTTTATTTGTAGAATCCATAATTTATACATTTGTTGAAATCTGAGGCTCGCTATGCGATAATATGGAGGCGGGCCCCGCAAGGGCCAGGAGAAGACGCAGTATGACTGGAGCGGGCAGCAAGCAGAAACGGAAGATCACGACCAGCGACCTGGCCCGGCTGAGCGGGGTGTCGCGTTCCACTGTTTCAGCGGTGTTGAACGGGAAGCGGAGCGTGCGCGAGGCGACGCGCGCGAAGGTGCTCGCGTGCATTCGGGAACAGCGATACGACTCCGGGCTGATTGCGCGGACGCTGCTGGGTGAGTTGTCGCGGATCGTGGCGGTGCTTGCGCCGAATCTCGGCAGTCCGTATCACATGATGTATTTCCAGGGCCTGCAGGACATCCTGGGAAAGGAAGACTTCCACCTGCTCTTTCACAATGTGCGCCCGGAGGACCAGGAAGACCCCGCAACGCTTGAGAGTATTCACGCCTACCGTCCCGCAGGGTTCATCATTCTGCGCGGGGCGGAGGGGCCGCAAGCGGAGCATGCGCGCAAGGTGGTGGAAGAGGGGGTGCCGCTCGTATGTGAAATGCCGATTGACGGTCTGGAAACCCACGTCGTCGGTTTCGACCAGCGCGCGGCCATGAAACTCGCGGCGGACTATGTTATCGAGAAAGGCCACCGGAGGCTTGGCCACATTGCGGGCCCGTCGTTTTCGCACGGCGCGCGGGAACGGAAAATTGGCTTTCTGGAAAGCCTGGTCCAGCACGATATGCCCTTGTCGGAGGCTAATATCCTCGATGCGGGCGAAACCGCGGCCGATGGATACGTGGCCGCCCTGGAAATGCTGCGCGACCCGGCCACGCGGCCCACGGCTGTGCTGTGCTTCAACGACATGGTCGCCATGGGCGTGTTCCGCGCCTGCCACGAACTCAAAATGAACATCCCGGCCGACGTGAGCGTCGTCGGCTACGACGGCATCGAATTCGCGGCCCTGTTCGGGCCGCCGCTGACCAGCGTGAACATCTTCCCCACCGAGATGGGCCGGAGGGCAGGCGAGGTGCTCGTCCGCGCAATCCGGAACGAGGCCGGGCGCGGCGCGACCACGACATGGATTCCATCAGAGTTGACCGAGCGCGGGTCCGTGCGCGCGCTGTAAGCATGCTGCGCTTCCGGGATGCGCCTGCGGCGTTGTTGAAGGCTGGGCGGGGAATGTGGCCGAAAGAGGGCGCGCTATAGTCCAGGCCAAGTGTGTGCGCGGCTTTCGGTGTCATCAGAATATGCGACATTTGTCTAAAATATTGGAATGTAAATAATTAACATATGTTGACTTTCTGCCGCCAGTGTGTTACTTTGTAGCCGCACTCTTCCATGGCAGCCGGATAGCCGGCCGCAATGCGTGAGGCCAATGACGCGGTCATGCGGGTCCCGCGCACAACACACCGAGGAGGATGGGTCATGAAAGGGAAAGGGTTCACACTGATTGAGCTGCTCGTGGTTATTGCCATCATTGGCATTCTGGCGGCGATCCTGCTGCCGGCGCTGGCCAGGGCGCGGGAGGCGGCACGCCGGTCCAGCTGCCAGAACAACCTGAAGGAATGGGGCATCGTGTACAAGATGTATTCGAACGAGGATCCGGGGGAGAGGTTTCCGCCGATGCAGGCGGGCGCCTGGTATGGCGGGGCAGGCACATTCATCAGCGGTTCGGAGTCCGACTTCAGTCTGGGGCCGGCCGTGCGCACGGTCTATCCGGAATACTTGACCGACCCGAACATCGCGTTCTGTCCGTCCGATGCGGGCGCGGAAGACCGGATTGCAGACCCTGACGGCAACCTGTCGGAAGAGCCGACGGACAATTGCTTCGGGTACATGTCGTGGCACGGCACGCGGTGCATGCGCGCCGTCGACGGCAGCTACGGCTACGTCGGGTGGGTCTTCGACCAAGCGGATGACGATGACCCGAAGACGGCGGCCGACATCTCGCTAGGCACGGTGACGATTCCGGCGGGTGCGTCGCAGCAGGTCGTGAACTGGGCGCTGTACGTGATGTTAACCGGCCCTGGCGCGGCGCAGATGGCGGCGCAGGTGTCCAGCGGCCGGGAGGGCTTCGTGCCGTTTGTGGACGAGGACATGCCGGTGCCGGCCCCCAGCGGCAATTCGGGGTCCGATACGTTGTACCGTCTGCGGGAAGGCATCGAGCGCTTCTTGATCACCGACATCAACAACGCGGCCGCAAGCGCGCAGGCGCAGAGCGAGGTGTACATCATGTGGGATGCCGTGTCGACGGTGGCCAGCGCGTACAACCACATTCCGGGCGGCGCGAATGTGCTGTACATGGACGGACACGTGGATTACATCCGCTACGACGAACGTGGCGATGCGCCGAGCAACGGCCCGCTGGCCAGGGTGGTCGGTCTGTTCGGCGACGACGACATGAGCTGATTCATTCCGTTGCCCGGCGGCCGTCCGGCCGCAAGCGCGCGCACAAGACGGTGACAAACCGCGCCGACCCGGTCGCCATGATGGTACTATTGTCGAGATGCGGACAGTTGGCGGCATGCCGCCAGTCGTCCGCTGTGTCCGGCAAGCGCCACGCGCCGTATGGGCGTCTATCCCGCGCCGAGCAGGGGAGGTGACGGTCGTATCTGCTCGCAAGGCGTTTTTCGAGGGCCGGAAACTGGATTCCGCCACGGGAGGAAGGCAATGCAGTGCGTGCGCGTTTTGACCGCATTGGTGCTCGGGGCGATTGCGGCCACGGCAGTACCTGCGGGGCCGGCGCCGGCAGACGGGGGCATCCTGGCCGGTCTGCCCGCGCTCAAGGATTACACCGCCGGGCGGGTTTCGAGCTATGACCCGACGGGAGGGAACGCCGACGGCCGCCACGACTGGCCGATCCAGCCGGGCGAGACGCGCACTATCGCCGACATCGCGGGCGCGGGCGCGGTCACCCATCTGTGGTTCACGATTGCGTCGAAAGACGAGCATCACCTGCGCAATCTCGTGCTGCGCATGTACTGGGACGGCGAGGAACAGCCTTCGGTCGAGTCGCCAATCGGCGATTTCTTCGGGCTGGGCCACGCGACGTACTACCAGTACAGCAGCCTGCCGATTCAGATTGGCACGGACCGCGGGCTGAACTGTTTTTGGCGCATGCCATTCGGGAACGGCGCGCGCATCACGGTGACAAATGACGGGCCGCTCCCCTGCCTGGCGTTTTATTACTACGTGGACTACCATCGTTATGGCGAGGCCCCGGCGGACGAGGGGCGCTTTCACGCGCAGTACCGGCAGGCGTTTCCCTGCGAGCCGGGCATCAATTACGTCTTCCTGGAGGCAACGGGCCGCGGGCATTTCGTGGGGTGCAATCTCTCGGTGCACAACCGGGCTGGGGGTTGGTGGGGCGAGGGGGACGACATGTTCTACGTGGACGGGGCAACCGCGCCCTCGCTGCACGGGACGGGTTCGGAAGACTATTTCTGCGGGGCATGGTGCTACGGAGAGTCCGGCACGCTGACCTTCAGCAATCCCTATTTCGGTCTGCCGTTCAACAAGGGCGGCAACACGCAGAACGCACTCTGGAACGTGTACCGCTACCATCTCGAGGACCCGGTCCCGTTTGCGCAGTCGATTCGCGCGACGATCGAGCACGGTCACGGGAACACGCGCAAGGACGATTTCGCCTCGGTGGCGTACTGGTACCAGACGGAGCCGCACGCGCCCTTCCCCCCGTTGCCAGAGGCCGGAGACCGGATGTTTACGGAGGCCGTCACCTTCACCGAGGACTGGGCTATCGAGGCGGAAACGCTGGCGCCCGCGTTTCAGAACGCGCAGGTGACGGCGCAATCGACGCTGGACTTCGGCAATTTCTGGAGCGGCGGCGAACACTTGTATTTCGATGCGGACGGGCCGGCGGTTTTTCGCGCGAATCTGCCCACATCGGCGAGCGATGCGGGCAACTACCTCCTCGACGTGTGGTACACGGCGGGGCCGGACTACGGCCAGTGCGAACTGTGGGTCAACGGCGAGAAAACATGTGCCTGGGATGGTTACAACGCGGACGGAGTGGTCCGCAGAAAGCTGGACAGCGCCGCGCCGATCTCCATAGAAAAAGCCGGGAACGTGATAGAACTGCGCGTGACGGGCAGGAATGAGGCGTCGCGGGGGTTCAAGGCGGGTTGGGACTGCCATCGCGTCGCCCCGCGATGACCGGGGAGACCGGCCGTGATGGGAAAGGATGCGTGCGGGTGCGGCGGGGACGCATGCGGCAGCGGGAAACGACCCGCGTGGGGACGGCGGCAATTCCTGAAGGCCGCGGGCATGCTTGCGGGCATGATCGGCGAGGCGCGGCTGGCCGCGTGGGCGGAGGGAACTCCGGGCGCGGGCAAGGCGCACGGGGAGCTCATCCCGGCGGAAAAGCACCTGTCGCCGGAGTGGCTCGCCGCGCTGCGCGCACGGGGAGACAAGGAAGTATTCGCGGGCGCGGCGCTCGAAAACATAGCGATGCCGTGCGGCGGCATCGGCGCGGGCCAGCTCTATGTCTGCGGCGACGGGACACTGGGCGGCTGGGGTATTTTCAACGATGCGGCGTCGAACTGGGTGGATAGCACGTTCGCGACCTATGCCCATCGCGGCGTCGCGAAGACGGTAGCGCAGGGATTCGGCATCACGGTGCGGGCGTCTGACGGTGCGCCGCTGTTCAAGACTCTGGACCGGCGCGATTTCGCCGAGGTCACGTTTACCGGTGAATACCCGGTCGCTACGATCCGGTATTCAGACGCGGCGTGTCCCGTGTGCGTCACGATGGAGGCTTTCTCGCCGTTCATTCCGCTCAACGCCGAAGATTCCGGCCTGCCCGCAACGGTCTTTCACATCACCGTGGAGAATATCCGCGGCGAGGCGGTTGAAGCGGCCGTGTCGGGCTGGCTGCAGAACGCCGCAGGGCGGGCCTACGCGCTGGAGTACGACATCAGGCCACGGACGCGCTACGAACAGCGCGACGGCTACGCCCTGTGCCTGCACTCGGCCGAGGCGGCCGCGCCCGAAGCGGCCGCCACGAAGTCGGCGGAAGCGGCTCTGCGCGCCGCGCCCGTGCCGGTTGCCGTGGACGTGCGGGACACAAAGACGGTGGTGCGTTTCGAGCCCCCGTTGACGGTATGCGCCGGGGACCGGCTCGAACTGGTGCTGCGCGGGTGAGTCCGCGCAGCCTGTGCGCGCAGCGTAACAAGAAGGAGCGGCATTGTGAAAAGGGCAGGCATTCTGGTCTTGTGCGCGGTGATTGGTCTCGCGGTCATGGCGGCGGCCCAGGTCCCCGCGGAGGCGACGTTCGAGAAGGACCTCGTCTACGGCCGCGCGGACGGCGTAGACCTGAAGCTGGACATGGCGCGTCCCGCCCGGGCGGAGACGCCCGCGCCCGCCGTGGTCTGCATTCACGGCGGCGCGTGGATGAGCGGCAGCAAGAACGACTACGAAATGGTGCTGCGCCGGTTCGCCGCCGACGGATACCTGGCGGTGGCCGTGGAATACCGCTTCGCGCCCGCGCACCCCTGGCCCGCGCAAATCGAGGACGTCAAATGCGCCGTGCGCTATTTGCGCGCGCGGGCCGCGGAACTGCACATCAACCCGGAAAAGATCGGCGCGGTCGGTGATTCCGCGGGCGGGCACCTTGCGCTGCTTTCCGGGCTGATGGACGCGAAGGACGGGCTCGAGGGCGACGGCGGCAACGAGGGTGTCTCGAGCAAGGTACAGGCGGTTGTGAACATATACGGGCCGGTGGACCTGCGCACGTGGCGCGTGCTGCCGGAAGCGGAGGCGGCGGCCGCGGCGGCGTTTGGCAAGAGTTCCGAGCAGATGCTTGCCGATTTCGCGGGCACGGCGGACCGGAATGACCCGCGGATCGCGCAGGCCTCGCCCGTGACCTATATCGACGCGGGCGACCCGCCGGTCCTGACCTATCACGGGACCAAAGACGCGATTGTGCCGTTCGATCAGGCCGCGACTCTGCAGGCGCGGCTGGAAGCGGCGGGCGTGAAACACGAATTCGTGCCATTCGAAGGCGGTGTCCATGGCCTGGACCTCGTGCAGGTCGGCATTGTGACGCAGGGAACCTTGGCCTTCTTCGACAAGTGGCTGAAGGGCGAGACGCCAGCCGAGGAAACAGCCGGCGAAGAAGCGCCGCCGTTCGAGGCGATTCCCAAGATTGACGCGCATGCGCACGCGTTCGATGACATGCCGGAGTTCGCGGCGTGGCTGGAGCGGAACAACCTGCGCCTGATCAACATCTGCCTGTACGGGAACCGGCCCGAGGCGCTCGCACCGCTGGAGGCGCAAGCAGCCCACCTGCACCGGTTCTACCCGCGCGTGTATTCCTTCGCTTCGACCTTCGACCTGACCCGGCGCGACCAGCCGGGCTACGCGGACGAGGTAACGGCGTGGCTGGACCAGACGTTCGCGGAGGGCGCGGTGATGGTGAAGCTGTGGAAAGAGGTTGGCATGCAATTAAAGGGGACCGACGGAAGGTACCTGCTGCCCGACGATCCGGTGTTGGACCCGGTCTGCGCGCATCTCGCCGCGCGCGGCAAGCCGCTCTTGCTGCACGCCGGAGACCCCGTCGACGCGTGGCGCCCGCTCGACCCCGAGAGCGCCCATTACCGCTATTTCTCGTCGAATCCGGAGTGGCACATGTACGACCGTGCGGATGCCCCGGATTACGAGGACATTCTGGCCGCGGTGGACCGGTTATTGGAGAAGCACCCCGACCTGACCGTGGTCGCGGCCCATCTGGGCAACATGGCCCACGACGTGGACCGCGTGGGAGCGTGGCTGGACCGCCACCCCAACTTGTACGTCGATGTTTCGGCCCGCTTGCCCGACCTCATGCGCCAGCCGGTGGAGAAGATCCGCGCCTTTTTCATCAAGCACCAGGACCGCATTCTGTACGGCACCGACATCGACCCCTGCCAGTTCCCTGCGCCGGGGCCCATCGCCGCGGAGAAGCGGGACGCATACCTCTGGGCCGCGGAGGCGCGATACCGGAACGAATACGCGTATTTCGCGGGATCCGGCACGAGGAATCCGGGCGATAGCGAGGCGGCGTGCCTCGCCCTGCCGCGCTCCGTGCTCGAGAAACTCTACCACGCCAACGCCGAGCGCCTGATCCCCGAACTCGCGCCGTGACAAAACGCGTTGCGAGTCTCTTGCTCTTCAAACTCACCGTTGAACCAGCCGCCTGCAAGGCAGGGATTGCAGGCATCCATCGCCCGAACAAACGTCACCGAACAAAACGTCACTTTGACATCAGATTGCCGGGGTGGTACGCTTTTCGCCATATATGGGGAACGAGGCGCGCAGCAAATGGGGGCCTTGCCGGTCGCGTTGACGCACGAGAGAATGAGCCGTGCGGGAGCAAGAGCGCCCGACGTGCCTATGCGCACAGTTCTCGACTGCTGTGCGGCATCTTTTGCCACTGTATGATGCAGCGAGGTCAAGACACGGCGCCAGAACGCGGCAAGGGGGAAAAGGGTTTGGTGAGGAGTACCGTGCATGAATGATCAAACGCAAGAAGCCTATGGTTGTGCCCTCATTGTTGGCGCATTTGCTGTGGGCCTGCTTACCTGCCTGGTTCTGGGACTTGCTCAGCTTGCCGTTGGCTGCATCATCTTTTTCGCCCTCTATCTGCTCATGGCTATATCAATCAATGAATGGATGAAAGCCACCGGGATTCGCGGCACGCCTAAAGGAAAGCTGTTCGCTGTCATTGCTATCGTGGGTATGCTGGTAGTCTGCAGTTTCGTGGCCTTCGTGAGCGTACGCATCATTTTCGGAAGCGCGCCGGACGACGCACAGTACTGGATAGGCGATCCTCCCGTTGACAGTTTTTTCCATGCTTCCAACTGCCCCGACCTTCCCAAAGACGTAAAAGGTTATGCGTCGAAAGAACCGCTGCTCTCCACCGGCTACCTTCCGTGTCCAAAGTGCCTGGCCCTGGAAGTTCTTTCTGACACGACATGGAATGGCGCGCTGCCTGTCCACGGTCAGACTACGTTTGAGTTTGCCCCAAACCAAAGGGTCAGGCTCACTTTCTTTCGAAACAAGACGGACATGTCGTGCAGTTGGTCTTTGGATGGAAACCTCTTGACAATCGTCGGGACCAATCTCACCGGCGAACAATTCACGCTCAGTGGCGAGATCGTGGATGGCAACCCCGTCGTGCAAGGTGTGACGTTGCGTCAGGGATACTCTCCCCGATAGGCTCCAGACACCATGGCCGTAACTCATGCCCGCGCGATAGAAATGGGCCGGACTTCCATTCCAGGCAATGCAGAATCGAACGGGTTCCGCCTGCGGGGCATGCAGGTCTCGCCATCCCGCGGTAATTGTCTGGCAAAGGCAGCCCGAAACCGGTTGGGCCATGCCCTTGCCTGAAGCATAGGACGACAGCTCATGAAGATGTTTCTCGTTGTTCTGTTGGCGTGTGTTGCGCCTGCGGCGAGCGGACAGCCCGCCGTTCCGGGCGAGGCTCCCGAAAACCCACCGTTCAAGGAAGCGCAGGTCTTGCCGGCCGATGAAGCGGCGCACCAGCCGGATTTTCTCGAGTTCCGGAAGCAACTCATTGCCGCTGTGGCCAAGCGTGACCGTGCGTCCTTGATTGAACACCTTGCCGACGATGTGAGCAACGAACTGGCTGGAGTCCTCGGCCTGCCAGAATTCATCTCCTTCTACGGACTCACGGGAAAGACGGACACTGGTCACGATGAATCCTTCATTTGGGAAGAATTGAAGGAGATTCTTGCTCTGGGCGGCACGTTTCGCGATGGCGCATTCCACGCTCCCTATCTGACCACCCAATTCCCGGATGAATTCGACGCATTCGAGTTTGCGGTCATCACGGGCAAAGACGTCAATGTCCGGCAAGGCCCGGGCACCAACACGCGCGTGGTCGCGAAGAAGAGCTACACCATTGTGAGAGTCCTCGACTGGGGAGATAGTCCCGAAGCCACCTTGTCCGCGGGCGAGAAGACGTATGGGTGGGTTCGCGTGGGCTTGCCCACAGGAGAGACTGGGTACGTATACGGGAAGTACGTGCGCTCGCCAATCGCCTGTCGCGCGATTTTCCAGAAACGCGGCGGGGCTTGGAAGCTGGCGATCTTTGTGTGTGGAGACTAGGGGCTGTCCCAAGACCCGTGCGACGAGCAGAATCGCGCGTTCGACACGAAAATACCATTTGAAGAGCGAGGTCAGCTTTGCCCGCGCCCCTTATTCCGTCACGCCGCATGATTCTTCGCGCGTCCCCCACCGCGCGATCGCGGCCTGCGTCTGTGAGGGGTTGTGCTGCATGCGGATGCGCCAGATCAGTTCCTCAGGGAGCACGACGCGGATACCGGTGGGCAGGCGGTCCACGCACCAGCCCACGGGCTCGTATCCCCGAACACCGCCGTATTTCGCTGCGTCCGTCTGGTCCATGTTCTCCGCGTCTTCGTCGGGCCCGGGCGCATGGCGGAAGAACGACCACGCATGAGTGATCACCCAATCGAGCTGCTGGCGGCCTTCCCGCGCCGCCTGCGCGGCCGACTCGCCAATCTCGCGCGCAATCTTCGCGGGCGTGCCCGCGCGCGGCCGTTGGTTCGAATGCTCCCAGATGGCGTATCGGGCGGAAACGACGGGCACGTCCCAGCCGCGCGCGTCCTGCACCCATAGGACCGTGCCCGCGCCACCTTCGTACGGGTAGTACTGGAACGCGAGGATGCCGAGCAGTCCGTCCATCTCGCGCGCATATGTTTCACAGGCGCGCCGGGCCTCGGGCGCGGAGAAATCGCCGAAGTTGAACGCGATGATGCGCGTCCCCGTTTTCCGCATGTGCGCCCAGGTGCGCCGCGCGTGCCGCGCGAGCAGTTCTTCCGCATTCGAGCGGTTCAACGCGAATTTGTCGGGGTAGAAGTAGCCGCCTCCCCATTCGATGAATGCGTCGTTGCGCGACTGCGTGCCCACGCAATAGGCCAGCATCTCCGGGCAAAGCTGGACCAGTTGCGAGAAACAACAGGACCAGCCAAAAGGGAAACGGCCGCGCCCGGGGTTGCCGTACCAGCTGTCTCCCTGCGCGCGCGCGAACCCGCCCAGGTACCATTGCACATTGTCACCGTCGGTAATGACGAAACTGACCGCGGGGCGCCGGTCGCTCCAGTCTATGCGCGCGGGATCGACGTGACGAGGGCGCGGGACAGCCGACTGGTCCGAGGCGGCCATCAGCAGGGGCAGGTTCAGGCACCAGTTCGTGGCGCTCTGGATATGGCCCTCGAGACTGGTCATGAGCGTGGCCTTGTATTCGTCGCCGCCGTTCCAGCCGAGCACGGGCGATAACGGTTCGAGCCACGCCAGAATCGACGGCACGGGTTCCTCGAAACCGTACACGGCGATAGCCCGTTGGGCGATGGCGAAATCGCGCGTGTGGGGGCATCTCGGGTCCTGCGTGCAGACCATGTGCCTGCTGAACCGGTCCCGGTACGCATCGAAAACCCACTGCTGCGTCTTGCCGCGCGCGTCGAAGAGCAGCGCAAGACCGCGCGCCATGGCCTCGCTTTCGAGGCACTCCTCCACGACCGCGCCGTCCAGCAGGCCCGCCAGGCTCGTGGCGACGTTGATGGACAAGTCCATGCCGTGCCGGTGCTGGGCGGTCTCGCCCTCCGAAGTGTCGCGGCGGTACAGGATATAACCCTTGACGATGCCTTGGTGCGCGAACCGCTCGGCCAATTCCCACGGCGATAGGACGCCGCGCACCTCGAGGTTGAGCCGCGCGAGCGTGTGCGCGTACCAGTCTTCGTAGTCCGGATTATTCCAGGCGAGCCAGACCATCTCGTCGCCACGACCCTCATTCACGGCCTTGGCCGCAAGCCCGGCCAAGGATTCGGTCAGCATGTGCAGGGGCATATTGTCTGCGCACGCGGCCGTCGCGGCGGGCAAGACAACGCGTATAACCGCGCTGGGCGCTGTCTGGACCGGCCACCAGCGGGCTTCGCCCTCTTCCGCGGCATGGGCAACGCCGGTCAAGAGCATCAGGCCGGGCAAAATCGCGCGGAATGCGAAACGCATGTTCGAGTCTCCCGGCCGGTTGTTCTGATGTCTTGCCGCGCGGCTCGAGCCCTTCTGCCCGAAGGAAAGCATAGCCGTCTATGAGGTCGGCGCGCGGGAGACGCGCGGTTGTCCGCGTGCGGGATCAATTCGTGCGGCATCGCCAGCCGACTCTTGAGGACCGCGCGATTTGGAGCACAATTATCACGCCGTTGAGCACCAGTGCAAGCCCCGAATACGTGAGCTTGTACATCTGCGAACGGCCAAATGCGAATTCCGAGTCCAGTCGTGCAACCGCAGGATTCGACTGCAGATAACGCACCCGAACCGGCCCGCCGATGGTCACGCCGCTTGCATTTTCAAACCGCAGGTCGTCGCCGGCCTCGTAACGCCGGGTATTCGCCTGAGGCGGCGCACCTGCCGGCGTGAAGCTGAACGTGACATGGTAATAGTGCCCGCTCCTCTCCTGCCTCTCGCGCATATGCGTCACGAGACCGTCCGTAACGCGGCTGTCCGGCGAGCCAAGCGCACGGAATGTGGAAAGGTTGGCGAACCCTGCCGGACTCAACAGCACACCGGCGCAGGACACGAACAAGGCTGGAAAACGCAGCAGGCTGAGCGCGCCAACAAAGAAACGCGCCGTGTCGTCCCCGGGCGTGGGCAACGATGCCGCCAGCACGCCGCAGATGCCGCACGCGATGGTGAGCGGTATAACATGAAGAATGCCCCAATCGCGAAGGCCGGCGGTCCAGCTTATCACGATCGCGAGCACTGCGAGAATGCTTATGTATAAAAGAGTACGATGGACCCGCTGGAAGACCCGGCCCCGCGTGGCCCGCGTGAGGGGGAATTCGGGAACTGGGTCCGCGCCCCGCGCGCGGTCCAGGGTATGGCCTGCCAAGTCCGCTATGGTCTTTGCCGCCATGAGCACGAGAAGGAATCCCTTGGGCAGGTCGAACGCCGGGCTGACCGTGACGCCGAATACGATGCACATGTGAAGCGGCACAACGCGCAAGGCGGTGGATTTCACAAGCGCCTCCGCGGTGGTCCGGCGGAACTCGCCCCGCCCCACGAAATCGTAGACAAGACTGAAGAACTGGTGTCCCGCCATCAGGGCGAGTGTTGCCAGAACCTGTGGCGACACGAAGATCTTCAATACGGGTATTGTCTGCTCGAAATGCAGGCGAACCGTGGTTTTCCCCTCGGCCTGGGCCTGAAATGCGGTGCATAGCGCCACCACGAAGAGAAGATGAATGACGGTAAACACCGCGTAAGGGAATACGCCGGATATTCCCTGCGAGATCCGCCGCAACAGTGTGAGGTCGTGCCGGACCAAGGCGATTTTTGCGGCCAGGAACAAACCAATGACGGCGTTTTCCAGCCAGTACAGCACCAGGATCATGGTTACGTCCCAGTGAAAGAAGAACACGCCGGACACGGGTATCAGGTTCGCGATGATGACTGAAACAAAAGAGAGAGGCCCTGCTCTGAACCGGTCGTGAAGCGCGTACCTGAATCGCACGGGCGTGCCGTCATCAGGGGCCGCAGCCACGACGTGCCTTACCACGTGCGGCGTGGACTTGCGATTGCGGTGTTCCGGTTTCACTGAGCCGCCATATGCGCCGCGAATTCCCGCATGTTTGAGGCAACCGTGTTTTTCCGCATGCGGTCAGGCGATGAATGAAGCATATGCAAGCCGGAGGTCTTGAGTCAATGGACCGCGTGCGGCCGCCGCGCCTATTCAGATTGCGCGGCGGGCGCTGGAAGCTCGCGCGCGGCGACAATGCCGCCGTAGGCAAAACCGGTCCCCTTGATTGTGCTGATGTCGACCTGGCCATTGCGGCGCTGGTAGATGCCGGGGTGTGTTCTGGCCTCGGGCAGGCTAGCTTCCGGGTAAAACTGCATGGCGTTGGTTTCGACGCCCATGATTGTCCCCGCGTGCGCGGCGAGCAGGCAATGGGGCACCTGCGCGAGCATCGGATTGGTGAGGTCCTGCACCATGAGCATCATGCCGTGGACCTTGGCCCAGCACAGGGCCAGCAGCGCGCCGGTCTGCGTCTTGCACGTCTTCAGCGCGACGCCCGTCCAGCCGAGTTCGCGGCCCAGTCTCACGAGCCGCCAGTCGTGCGCGCTCTCATCCATGAACAGCGGCTTGCGCGCGGATACGCTATGCACATCGATGCGGTTTTGTTCGAGTTCATAGGGGAACGGTTGCTCGACGTAGAGGATCATGCCGTATATGCGTGGTTGCTCGATCAGCAATTGATCGAGAATATCGGCGACGTAAGCGGGTTCGGAGACGGTCGAGTTGAAGTCGGCAGAAAGCCAGTTCACGTTCTCTTCGATTGCGATCTGGCCAACGCGGACGAGCCGGTCGTAATCCCAGGCGCGGTCATTGCCGCGCAACTTGATCTTGAGGCACTTCAAGCCGTCGGTGCGGATCCAGTCGCGCAACAGCACGGGGTAACCGTCCTCGGGTTCCGAGCCGTCGCGCTCGCTCTCGTCGATCCAGTCCTTGCCGCCGACAAGGTGCCATGCGGGCATGCGGTCCGGGCGCGGGCGCACCAGGAAATGCTCGGGATAACGGCCGGAAAAACTGGCGCCCGCGTCGCCGGCGGGCCCGAAGAAATGGGCAAGATCCCTGCTCATGTATTCGTCGGTGTAGGCATCGTAGATGTAGACTTGGCGCAATCGGCCGAAGGCGTCGTGCAATGCGATGTCGAAAGCGCTGCAACACACCAGCGCCGCGAGCCACGGCACGGGTTCGCCGCCACGCTCGGCGTTGAACGCGGCGAGCATCTCTCGGAGGCGCCCCTCGATGAAAGCGTGGCCCACTTCCATCGGATGTCCCGCGACGTCAAAGACAGCCCATTCCCTGACAAGCCGGCGCGTGAATTCCATGAGGGCGGTGTGGCGTTCCCCGTACGAGAGGCTGCTCGGCCAGACCCACTGCACGCTCAGCGGCGTTTCGCCCCAGCCCTCGGCGCTATGCCCTTTCGCGTCCTCGACACGCAGCCGCACGCGCGCACAGGTGACGCTGGTCAGTGTTTCAGGCCCGAACTTGAGCGGCACGCGCGTCTCGACGGGCAGGAAGTACAAGGCGGCGGCCTTCGGGCGGATATCAGTCGGCTTGGGCATGGCAATTCCTCATACCGTGATTCGGCCTCGTCAATTCGGAGCGTCATTATAGCCGACGTTACGCGATAAAGCCCTTCGAAGCAGTGGTCAGCCTTCCAGGAGCATGTGAATGCCTGGGATGAGGATGTCCCAGAATCCGTCGGTCGGTTCGGCGGGCGTCCATTCGACCTGGATATCTTCGAGACGCGCGCCGGTGATGTCGATGAGTTGCCTGTAGATTTGGCCGATGCCTTGATGGTACGCCATCGCGAGGTGGCGCGTTTCGGTGACCTCCTGGCCGATAAGACGCGCCGCGGTGGCGTCCGCCGCGGCGAGGTCTGTGCTGGCGAGAAGCACCCACGCGCCGAGCCGTTCGCGCATGTCGACGGTCGTGCCCCAATAACCGGGAAGGACGTGGGGACCATTGCCTTCGCAGCCGATGGAACAGTCTATGATTGTGAAGTCGGGTCTTACCGCGTTGACGATATCGAGAAATGCCTGTTCGATGCCCGCGTTGTGCAGCCGGAAACGCCAGGGTCCGCCGAAGCCGTAGTCGTTGACGGACGTCACGCCGACGAAGTTCTTCATGGATGCCGTTATTTGGGTCCAGCGGTGCGTCTTGAGCACGGGCAGCGAAATCACGCGGTCCGCGTCGAGGAGCAGACTGGAAACCTTGATATGCCCGAGGCGCGTGCAGGAGGGCACCGGACGCCACGCGGGCGATTCCGAGTTGAGGCACGCGAGACGCAGGCGCCCGCCATAGCGCGCGTTCAACTGGTTGGCCGCGGCCCGCATGTTCGTGGACCCGTCGAGGGTTTGCAGCTCCTCCCACGAGTACATGGGCACTTGCGCCGCGTCGCCGACGGTCACCCGCGACGCGCCCGCCTTCAAACACTCCTCAGCAACGGCGAGAATGATCTCCGGCTTCGTCGAGTCGCCGGCGGTGACCGAGTTGTGCCGGACCAGGCCCGCGGCGCAGAAGTTGGCCTTGATGAAAACGCTCTCGCCGGGATTGACGATACTCGCGATGCCGCCGCAGGCGTCGACCGCATCCCGGGCCATCTGGGCAAGGTCCAAACCCGTAATCGCAGCCACCAGCGCACGGCTGTTCACCGGCGCGTACGGCGGTGCCGCGGGGCAGCCCGATAGGGCAGCGCTTGCGGCCAGGGCAGAAGATGCGTGGACCCCCCTGCGCATAAAATCGCGGCGCGATAACGTCTTCATGACTCATCCCTTTCGACCCCGGAAGGATCGAGACACCCTAACCCAGCGCGGCCGCACTTTACAACTCAGCCGGGGCACCCGCGCCTGGCAGAAACGGTTTTTTTGACTCTATTCCCGCCGGAAAGGTAGAGTTATGGTTTCGGCGCCGGGCGCATGGAAGGAATGCGCCTGTGTTCCGTCTCCCGGCGCGTAACACGCGGACCCACAGGTCCGTTCCCCGCAGAGGAGCCTGTATGAAGCCGTTCCGCCTATGCTTTGCAGCATCCCTTCTTCTCTCGTGCAGTATAGCCCCCGCCACCGCCGCTTCCTTCGAGGAGACGGAATCGGGCATTCTCGAAGCCTTCAGCAAGGTCAAGAGCATGACGGCGGATTTCATGATGGATGTGCCGCTGGACGAGCAACTCGGGAACATAAAGCTTGCCATCGCGGGAGATCTGGCCCTGCTGGTGGAAGGGGACACGTCACAGTTCCTGCAACACGTCTTAGCGAAAGCGGAACTGCCCGATGGCGTTCAGGAAATGAAGATGACGATGGTGTGCGACGGCGCGTTTCTTGATATCCTCAATGAAGGCATGGGAGAGGCCAGTGTTGTGAAAACCCGCCTGGCCAACCATCATGACTTCCCGCCGCCCGGCGCGAAGCTGCTCCTCGAGTTCATCAAGAGGGACTTCGAGAACTTCGAGGTGTTGGCGGAAGCGCAAGTCGATGGGAAGACCTGCCACGTCATCGAAGGAAGCATGGGCGAAGACGCGCCGGGCAACAAGATCCGGCTGTATTTTGACAAGGAGACCGGCGCGCCGGTCAAGATGGAGTTGTTCGAAGAGAGCAGCGCCGAACCAGCAATCCTGCGGTATTCGAATATTGTCATCAACCCGGAACTGAAAGCGGATCTGTTCGTGTTCACGGCGCCGGACGGCGTCGAAATCATGGACCTCACACAAGAACCGGAACCGGCGACGGAACCGGGAGCGGAACCGGACGCCGAAGATACGCCCGTGGAAGAAGCGCCCGCGCCGCCACCGGCAGAGTAGGGAATCCTGTGGCGCCGTCTTTCTGGTGCGCGCCCGCGCGGCACGGATGTGATGAAGGAATCTGTCATGTATCGATTGAGTACGCTTGCCATCATGAGTTCGTTGTGCCTGACGCTCTGGTGCGGCTCGGTTCCCGCAGCCACTTTCGAGGAGACCGAAGCCGCCATCCTCAAGACATGGAGCAACGTGAAGACGCTCACGGCTGACGTCGCTCTGGAGACTTCCGCGAAGGACGGCGGCGCCACGAGCGCGACCGGAAGCATCGTCATGCTGGTCGAAGCTCATGTCGTCAAGTATCGCGAACAATTGACTATGCGCGTGGCGGAACCGGCGCCCATCGAAATGGCCATGGACTGTATCTTTGATGGCCAGGACCTCTACGTGATCAACGAGGTCTCGGGTGAGACGACCGTTCTGAAGACGCAACCAGGCGCAGGAGACGACATTCCTCCGCCGGGCGGGAAGGTCCTGCTGGATCAGGTGAAGGCGGATTTCACGGTCACGGTTGGCGAACAGCAGCGTGTCCACGGCAAGAATTGCCACGTACTGGAATGCACGCCCAAGGATACGACCGAAGGCGTATCGCACTTGCGCCTCTTCATCGACCGGGAAACGGGCGTGGCTGTGCGCATGGAAATCACGCCGCAAACGGGCGACCCCATCATCGTGCGGTACAGCAATGTGAGACTCAACCGCGACGTGAACCCGGCCCAGTTCGTTTTCCATGCGCCCGAAGGTGTGCCCCTCCTGGAGGCCCGGCCTGCCGGTACGGTTCCCGAGACTGCGCCACAACCCGAGGCCACCGCTCCGCCCGCGGAAGCCGCGCCCGAACCTGCGCCACAACCCGAGGCCGCCGCTCCACCCGCGGAAGCCGCGCCCGAACCTGCGCCACAACCCGAGGCCGCCGCTCCGCCCGCGGAAGCCGCGCCCGAACCTGCGCCACAACCCGAGGCCGCCGCTCCGCCCGCGGAAGCCGCGCCCGAAACTGCGCCACGACCCGAGGCCGCCGCTCCGCCCGCGGAAGCCGCGCCCGAAACTGCGCCACAACCCGAAGCCGCCGCTGCGCCCGCGGAGGCCGCGCCCACAGCCGAGGCCATGCCCGAAGCACAGGCCGCTCTCCCACCTGCTGAGGAGGTCCTGGAATTGGAGGCAACCGCCCCGGTCGCGGAAGCCGATTCGGAATCCGCCTTGTCTGGCCCATCCTCCGGAACCAGGCTGCAATTGCGGGGGGACGCTTTGTTCGAAAGCGAAGGCGAAGAAGACCCTGGCATCGGACTGGATGACAACGGGCCTTGAAGGCAGGCCGGATCGCCGTGAATGCGCCGCGTGGACTTTCCGCGGAGCATCCCAAGAAGACACATGGCGTGCGGCGAACGAGATTACCGCATGCTTCGACAAGGAGACGGGACTCGCGCTCCGTTTTGAGTACATACCAGGGGAAGACGGGGCATCGGACCGCATTTCACGCGAGAATGTTGGGATTGCGCCGGCACGGAACCCAAATGATTTTGTTTTCCAGGCTCTGACGCGGCCATCTTGAACCGCACGGCCCTTCCCGCCGGGAGTGCGGCGCCGGACGCAGCGCGTTGATAAACGCCGTCAGGCACATGCGCGGAAATATAAGCCCTCCGGTCTGTGTTCCAGAATTACGTTTACGAGCGCCCCGTAAAGGTCTGACGATGGTCACAGGCCTTGTGCGCGGGCCCATGAACGGTCGGGGAGCCTCGTGAAACCAAAAACACGCGAAAGACTCGCCGCAGTTTCCCTGGCGAGCCTTATTCCGGGCGGCAGGTGTGGACACGCAAAGCCGGTATTGTTATTATCCGGTCTTTTCGCCCTCTGTCGAGTCACCGGGGGACAGGTACTGAAACTCGGGCGCGAGGAGGCCTTAAACGGATCATGAGCATTTCACGAAGCAGCCTGTGGCGGAGCACCGTGTTGCGTGAACTGGCGCTGTCGCTGGCCGGCATCGGCCTCGTCGGCTTCATCTTGATGCATCTCGCAGGCAATCTGCTTATCTATGCGGGACCCGACGCCTTCAACGCCTACTCGAAGAAACTGCACGACCTGGGCGCGTTGCTCTGGGTGGCGCGCATCGGCCTCATTGCCATCTTCACGTTGCACGTGGTCATTACGGCCTCGCTCTGGTGGAAGAACCGTTACACCCGTGCGCAGCGGTACGCGGTTACGGTGCGGCGCACGCGCAAGACCATCGCGACACGCACCATGATTATTACCGGCGCCCTCATCTTTGTGTTTGCATGCATACACCTGCTCGATTTCACCTTTGCAGACAAGGAAGGCCCCAAGTCACTCATCGACGGCGCCAGTCTGGGGCTGTACGGCGTCGTATGGAACGGGTTCGCGAACCCGCTGCGCGCCATCGCCTACGTCGTATTCATGTGTTGCGTCGGATTTCACCTGAGCCACGCCATTTCAAGCCTGTGTATCACGCTCGGCGCCGAAAACGACCGCTTCGTGGAAAGAGCAGACTTGGCGGCGAAGGTCATCGGCGCTCTTGTGGCTGTCGCGTTCAGTTCGATTCCCCTTTACGTGCTGGTGCGGTCGCACCTGTTGGGATAGGAGGCTGCCCCATGCTCGAGTCGCATATTCCCGGCGGACCCATCGCGGAGAAATGGACCCGCCACAGGGACCATCTCAGACTGGTCAACCCGGCGAACAAGCGCAAATACACCGTCATCGTCGTGGGCACGGGGCTGGCCGGCGCGTCGGCCGCCGCATCGCTCTCGGAACTCGGGTATCAAGTCAAAGCGTTCTGTTTCCAGGACACGCCCCGCCGCGCCCACAGCATTGCGGCGCAGGGCGGCATCAACGCCGCGAAGAACTACCAGAATGACAACGACAGTATCTACCGCCT
>JAGMZX010000036.1:0-14724 GCA_018005585.1 Candidatus Hydrogenedentota bacterium
CTTCGGAATCGGGACAAGACCGCGTAGAACAAGCGGCGCGAGGAGATGGCAGCTAAACCAGTTGCCCAGGTATGGAACCTTCGTCGACCGGCCGAGGCTGTGACGAAGGACCCAGACCAGATGTTCGATCAGCGTATCCTTCCGAAGCATGCCCCAACGCGGCACGGCATCGTCCGGGATGGCCCGAAGCCGCGCAACAAGCTCCTCGACGTAGTCCGTGTCAAGATGGCGCATGTTCCATTCCGATACATGGTCCCAACGGCCGCGATTCTGGTGGAGGTTACAGTCAGTATGCATCTCGTTGTACGGCACTGGTTTCGTCGTTGCCGAAACCGCGTCCGTTCACATCAATAATACTTGAAGTTGGGCACGCACCGCATCCAAGTAAGCGTTGAAGAAGCGGTTTTCTGAGTCCGCGCAACGCGCATTACTAGAAGCTATCCCAAAACTTGATTCATGCCTCTTGTAGGGGCGACGCATGCCTCGCCGTTACAAAACGCAGGCAAAGTCGCCCCGGCTCTTTCAATGGTGTCTTCATATCGAATGCGCGGTTTCGCTTGTCACACGGGTTTTGGGATAGCTTCTATTGCCATCGCCTTCCATACATAATGCTACATTCCCAACTAAACCGCGAAGTGCATGCTCTTGACAAACGGATTGCTCGGGAGTAGAGTATGATATGGTGGTTTACGGGAGAAGAAATTTCCTTTTACGTGTACTGTCACGAAATCGGGGGGGGGATGTTATGCTACCGATAATGCCGCAGTCAGGTCTCCGCCTTCCACCATGCGTCCGGAATTCGTGGGTATCAGCAGTTGCCGCGTTAGCGATTCTCCTGCTCGTCTGGGACATGAGCCCGGCAATGGCCGCGGGCCGCGCATGGGTCCAGGCGACCAGTCAGGCAGCGTGGCCCGCGAAAAGCGGCCATGCCTCCGCCGTATTCCTGGATAAGCTGTGGGTGTTGGCCGGCAAATACTCCAACAACGTCTGGTACTCCCCGGACGGCACAACGTGGTCACAAAGCACGGTCGATGTCCTGTGGCAGGGACGCAGCTGGGCGGCTTCTGCCGTGTTTGACGGGAAGCTTTGGGTGCTGGGCGGACGCCTTCGTGACATGTGGGAAGTCCAGTACCACAGCACGGCCTCGGTTTGGTGTTGGGCGCCAGGCAATGCATGGACCCAGGTGGTTGGAACCGGCGACATGTGGCCCAAGCGGGATGGACACGCAGTCGTGATTCATGACGGGAAGATGTGGGTAATAGGGGGGCTCACCTATGACAAGATTGTTTCCTATGAGACCCTGACGTACCGCGATGATGTGTACTATACCGAGGACGGGACAATGTGGACCCTCGCGACGGAGAACGCCCCATGGGCTGCGCGCACGGAACACGTTGGCCTGGCCTACGACGGCAGAATCTGGATTATGGGCGGCCGAGTCGATTCCAGCACCTTCAGGGATGTGTGGTGGTCGGTAGACGGGGCAACATGGACCAGGGCCACGTCCTCGGCGGCCTGGCACTCCAGAAGCGGAGCGACCGGCATCGTATTCGATGGCGCGATGTGGATATTGGGCGGTCAGAGCGGGGATACGCGATACGCCGATGCTTGGCGTTCCTGGGACGGCATCACCTGGACCCAAGCCCCGATTACGGTGCCGTGGACCGCGCGAAGTCTCCATACTGCCGCCGTTAAGAATGGGCGTTTGTACATCATGGGTGGTCAATCGGATACAGCGCTTCGTGACGTGTGGTATCTGGATTCCATGTTTCAAGGCATCCTGAGCGATCCGCCGCGTGCCAGAACGGGCGACACGGTTTCCATTAGCCTTGAACCTGCCGAACTCTTGACAGGGCCGCCCAGCATGACTGTGAACGGACACGATGCGGCATACGTGCAGAGCGAGGGTAATGTCCATTCGTTCACTTATACGATTCTGCCGGACGACCCGGAGGGCCCGGTTACGGTGAACGTCACCGGCGCGATTGCACTGGGTCCCGCAGAGAGCGGTCCCATTACGACGGAAGCCCTGATTGTTGACAATACCGCGCCGGAACTAATCATCAGCGACCCCTCCGTTCGCGCAACTTTGGATGGGCCAGTGAGTTATCAGGTCCGGTACTCGGAGCCGGTGTATACGACGTTGTCGCCGGACGACGTAACGTTGCACGCCACCTATACTGCCGCCGCCTCGACAGTCGAGATCGAATATCCAGATACCGGCAAGTCCGCAAATGGTCTAGACATATGGCTTCCGACGGGAGAGGAGCCGATTTTTCTCGGCAATACATCGGCCTTGACGGTGGCCATCTCCGATATATCCGGTTTTGGCCTCATGAGCATCAGCATTGCCCCGGATACTGCGGTTGACATAGTGGGCAATTCCGCTTTGGGTGCCGGCCCGAGCACCTCGTTCATCGTGGACCGGGATTCCGATGGCGACGGCATCCGCGACCTCACAGAACTGGACGCTGACCCGGATGAAGACGGTCTTCCCAACTATCTTGACCTTGATAGCGATGGCGATGAGATTCCCGACGCCACGGAAGGCATCGTTGACAGCGATGGGGACGGTACGGCCGATTTTCTCGACCTGGACAGCGATGACGATGGGATACCCGATAGTACGGAAGCCGTGACCGACGTCGATCTGGACAGTATTCCAAACTACCTGGACCTGGACAGCGACGGCGATCTCATGCCGGACGCCTATGAAAGCGTAAACGGTCTTGATCCGTATGCAGATGATTTCAACGAAGATCTCGATGGCGACGGCGTAAGCAATGGCCGCGAATTCGAGTTGGGCACAGACCCGCAGGACCCGGATGAACCGCCGGATCAGGTCTTTATCTCCCCTAGTGGCAGTGATACCGACGGGCAAGGCACGCAAGAATTGCCCTGGCAAACAATCGGAAGGGCGATGTCCGTCGCGGCGACGTTCGCCCAGGAAAGCCACCCGGTAACGATCAACCTCGCCGCTGGGGTCTATGAAGAGCAAGTGGTCTTCGTGCCCAGCGTGACTATCCGCGGCGCCGACGCGCCAACAACCGTGGTCCGCTATTTTGACCCCTCAGCTACGGAGCACTTCGTGGTCTGGGGCGCGGACAATACACGGCTCGAAAACTGCACGATCACCTTGCCTGGCCTATTCGCCAATGTTGTGGTCCTGGTGGGGATCGAAGACGTGGTCATGGAATTGGCCTCCGTGGTGCTGGACGGCGCATACAATCCGTACTCCGTGGGGGTACAAGTCAGCGGACCGGGGTCCTCGGACAGTTCAATCCACGACTGTTGGATAGCAAACGTGAATGACGGCGTATGGGCGGTTGACTCAGGCGTTGCGATTGCCCGTAATGAATTCGCCGTCATTTTCCGGTATGCCATATTCGTCCTTCCTCCCGTCAAGGACCTCAAGACGGCGGGAACACCGGCCGTGGGAGATCAGACCTTGTTGACCTCCACCGGTTTGAACCGCTTCCAGGATGTCGGTGTTGCCTGTGTATTCAATGTCAGCCCAACCTCCACCCTGGCGCAGCTGAATGATTGGGGCGCCTACACGCGCGAGGAAATCGAGGCCAAGGTCTCCGCGAATGTCGTGTTCGAACCGTATCTTGGAGAAGCGGTGGTGGATGGTTCGGTTGTAGTCCAACTTCGCGACGCCGAGACCGGCGAGAGTATCCCTGATGCCGCCTCTCCTTCCATATCTCTCGAGGGGTCAAGCGTGACGCCGTACTTCGATCTGAGCAGCGGGCTCTTTATCCTGAACGGCATTGGAGCGGGGACCTGGACCGTTGTTGCAAGCGCTTCGGGATACTATCCGCGGACAACGACGATAGTCGCTGAGGATGATGACGTTGCAGTGACGGTCATCAGTCTTCAGCCATCACAGAGTGGCGAGGGGGAAGGCGAAGGCGAGGGAGAAGGAGAGGGTGAGGGCGAGGGGGAAGGAGAGGGTGAGGGCGAGGGGGAAGGCGAAAGCTTGGCCTGTGTGGACGAGTGGCATGCGGCAGATCAAAATCAAAACAACACTATCGAGTTGACCGAGTTGCTCCGCGTAATCCAGTTCTACAACTCGGGCGGGTTCCACTGCGCGGATGATCCGGGTTCCACAGAAGACGGATACGTGCCCGGACCGGGCGCGAATATTGCATGCTGCCCGCATGACACCGACTACGCGCCCAGCGGTAGCGACTGGCAGATCGCGCTAACGGAACTGCTCCGCCTGATCCAGTTCTATAATTGTGGCTATCTCTATTGCCCCGCCGACGCCACCGAGGACGGCTTCTGCCCGTGCGCACCATAGTGGTCTTGGGCAAGATGAGATGGCTCTTTGCAGCGCAACGCTGGAGCCGCGCGCGCAGGTGAAATGACCCGACATAGTTCTTCCCTCTTCGCGTGGCGCACATGCCCGTAGGCCGCCTCGGGGCGAAAGCAAGGAATCGCCCCGAGGCGGTTGGTCTTCCGGGTCAACCCGCGGCGCGTGCGGTAATCCGCGTGTGCTCATGGGAGTGGCTGTTGGCGACATCGCGTACGATCGCGACCAGGTCTTCTTCGCTGACGGCGCCGCGAACGGCGTCGGCGCGCCGCACAAAGGCGTCGTAGACGGTGTCGAGAACCGCGCCGTCGATCACATAGCCGTGCCGGGCGGCGCCGTGCGCAACGGCGCTTCTGCCGGAGCGCGCTGTCAGCACGAAACGGTGTCCCGGGACACCGACAGCTTCGGGCGTCACGAATGCGTACGTAGCCGGGTCTTTCAGAATGCCGTCCTGGTGGATGCCCGAACTGTGCGCGAAAGCGTTCGCGCCAACAATGGCGCGGTTGGGCGGCACCGGGATGCCCGTGACCTCGGCGACGAACGCGCTGAGGGACGCAGCCTGGGTCAGGTCGACGTGCGTGGCCGCGACCTTCTTCATTGCAAGGAACGCCGCGACTTCTTCAAAGGACGTGTTGCCCGCGCGTTCGCCGATACCGTTCACCGCGACCTCGGCCTGGCCCGCGCCATGACGCACGGCGGCGATGGTGTTCGCTGTGGCCATGCCGAGATCGTCGTGGCAATGGGCCGAGACGATGGCGCGCCCCTCGACGAATGCCACGATATCCTGGACCAAAGCCCCGTATTCTTCGGGCGTCGCGCAGCCGGCCGTGTCGGCGATGTTTATGCGCGTGGCGCCCGCCTCGACGGCTGCCCACACGCATTGCCGCAGGAAGATCCGGTCCGCGCGCGTGGCGTCTTCCGCGCTGAACTCGACTTCCAATACGTGCTTGCGGGCGCGGGCAACGCTGTCCGCGATAGCGCGCAGCGCGGCACAGCGGTCCATGCGCAGCTTCTTCTCGAGATGAATGTCGGACACACCCAGCACCACATGAATTACGGGCCGCGCCGCATGGCGCAGCGCCTCGGCGGCGCGGTCGATGTCCTGCGCCACACATCGGGCCAGCGCGGCCACTTCACAATGGCGCACCGTGTTCGCTACTGCGCGCACCGCCTCGAAATCGCCCGGAGAGGACGCAGGAAAACCCGCTTCTATGGTGTCCACGCCTATACGTTCCAGCCGTTCCGCAATGGCGGCCTTCTGGTCCACAGTCATGTGGACGCCGGGTGTCTGCTCGCCGTCGCGAAGGGTGGTATCCCAAATACATACATAATCCTGTTCCATGGTCTGAAAGCTCCTATGTTCGTTCTTTTGCGTCTCTTGCGGATGCTCATGCCGATTCGCGAGTCAGGCCTGACGCAGCGCCCGGATTCGAGCCCGCCCAGACCATCGCCGTCCAGCCCCGATTCCATGGATACCACCTCCCTTCGCAATCTGGCGGCGTTCCGCGCCGGAACCGTCCGCCGGTCAGTAAGAACACAAAAAAGCCACGAACCTGAGTCCGTGGCCTCGTGGAATCTGCTGAGTCTTGCTCTGGAATTACGTCTTGGCGAGGCACAACGGACCGCTCCCGCGCAGCAAAAGCGCGAGCCGCAGTCGCAGAACCATCTTGTGCCTCGAGATAACCATGCGTTCCGTCCTTGATTGCCTTACTCTAACAGGTTGCTTTCGTGCAGGCAAACAATTGGCTCTTCGAGATTATTTCCGGGGCGCCCACCGTCGCTGACGCAAGATTCGTGAAACCGGGTAAGCACACCGGCTAATGTGCTATCCTAGCGCCCATGAAGGGGTCAAGACGCCTCACCATATCTCGCATGGTGCTCACCGTATACGCGGCGGTGTCCTTGCTGGGCGCATCGCCGGCGGTGCAGGTCAGGCCGCCTCTCGCCGCGGGACCCTTCTACCCGGCTGACGCGGCCAAGCTGCGCGAGGTGCTGCATGGGTACTTCGACAAGGCCCAAGTCGAGCCGATCAATGCGCGGCTGCTGGCGTGTATTGTGCCGCACGGCCCTTATGGTTTTGCCGGGGCGGTGGCCGCGCATGCCTTTAAGGAATTACAGCCGGGCCAGTATGATCGCGTGATCCTCTTGGCGCCGTCCAACTACGCAACGTTCCAGGGCTGCAGCGTGCCGTCCGTGCAGGGATTCGCGACCCCGCTCGGTGTGACGCCGTTGAGCGGGCCGGCCATTCGCGAGATCTGTCTTTCGCCGCTGATCACCTTGCGTTCGCTGCGTTACGATGAAGTGCCGCAGCGGCAGCAGGTACATGAGAAGGAATATGCGGTCGAAGTCGTACTGCCTTTCCTGCAGGACAGACTGGGTTACTTCGAGTTGATCCCCATCCTGGTGGGCGACCTGCTCACGGGGCGCGGCGAGTTCGATGTCAAGAAGCTGGAAGGGATTGTGGACGCGTTGGGCCGGATCATGACGGAACGCACGCTGATTGTCATAAGCGCGAACTTCACCCAATACGGCGAAGCGTTCAAGTACGTGCCCTTCCGGGACAACGTCCAGGAACGCATCAAGGCGCTCGATGAGCACCTGTTCAGCCGGATCCTCGCGCGGGATGACACGGGTATGCGCGCCTACATGCGCGAAACCCGCGATCCGGTCGCTGGCGCGAATGCCCTTTCCGTGGGATTGCGCATGCTGTCTGAGAACGCATTCGGGCGCGTTCTTGCCTACGATACCTCCGGACGCATGACAGGCATGGCGGAACCGTCCGTGAGTTATGCAGCCATCAATTTCTACGACCTCACCGCAGCGCCGCTGCCGGCCCAGCCGGCGGCCACGCCGCAACCGGCGCAAGCCCAGGAACCAGCGGAAACGGCATCCCCGGCGGCGCCGGCGGCGGAGGCAACCCCGGAGACCGCGGAACATGAATAGGACAGAAGGGCCTTTTCTGTCGGCGGAAGAGGAAAAACTGTTGCTGCGCATCGCGCGGGACAGCCTCGAAACCTACGTCCGTCGCGGCGATTGTCTCGACGTTGACGCGTATCCGTTGACGCCCCGGCTGAGCGAACGGCACGGCGCCTTCGTCACGTTGCGGCGCGGTCATGAACTGCGGGGGTGCATCGGCTATACGCAGGGCATCGAGCCGCTCGCAACCACGGTGCGGGACAACACGATCAACGCCGCCGCGCGCGACCCGCGTTTCCCGCCCGTCGCTCAGAACGAACTCCCGGAAATCACCATCGAAATATCCGCATTGTGCCCCGGGGACAGGCCCGATTCGCCGTTCATCGAAGTCGGCAACGTAAACGAAATCGTCCTGGGCCGGGACGGGCTCTACCTTGAGCACAGGGGGCCTCGGGGCGGCGGACTGCTCCTGCCGCAAGTACCCATCGAACAGGACTGGACCCTGGAAGAATACCTGGAGGGCATTTGCCGCAAGGCGGGCGCACCGCCGCGGGCCTGGGAATTACCGGACGTCAAGCTGTACCGCTTTTCCGCGCATATCTTCGGCGAGAAACGCTGACGGGGCCCGACTCTGGAATCCCGGGTTCTGGATGCCGGTGTTTTTGCTTCGCCCGCATTACCGCCCGGCAGTCGACAACAATTTCTCCCGGTTTTGCCGCGCCTGCGCATAGTCCGGGTCGCTCCGCAACGCCGCGTCGTAGTGTTCGAGCGCCTCTTGGGACTGCCCCTGCAACGCCAGCAGATACCCCAACGCATTGTGGAGCACGGGATCGTCCGGGGTTTGTTCCAAGCCCGTGCGGCACAAAAGGACGCCTTCCCCGACGCGTCCCGCGCGCGCGAGCAAGGCCGCAAGATTGGCGTAGGCCAGGCTGAAACCCGGCGCAACGCGGATAGCTTCCCGGTAGCGGCTTACCGCGCCTTCGGGGTCGCCGCGCGCCTCCAGAAGCAGCCCGAGATTGTTGTACGCGCGCGGGTCGCGCGGAGCCAGCGTGATGGCGGTCTGATACTGCGTTATCGCGTCCTCGATGCGGCCGGCCGCAGCCAGAACCCGCGCCAGGCCAAAAGCGTATTCACCGTTCTTGGGAGCATGCGCTGCGGCCTGCCGAAAATGCTCGATCGCTTCGTCCAGGCGTCCGACTGAGCCCAAGAGGTCCGCCAGATTGCTGTGCGCCAGCGCAAAACCGGGATGAGCGCGCAACGCCGCTTCGAAATGCGTCAGCGCTTCATCGACACGGCCCGCTTTCCACAGAATAAGCGCAATATCGTTGTGCGCGCGCGGGTCGTCCGGGTTGAGGCGCAAGGCCTCTTCATATGCGGCAAGGGCCTCGGTGTTTCGGTCCAGCGCGTATAACTGGCGCGCTACGTGATACTGAAGATCCTGCCGGTAGCGCGGGTGCTGATTCCCCGGGTCGGTGTCCAGCGCCGTTTTCAAGAGCCGATAGGCCAGTAGGTGGCGGTCTGCGCGGGCAAATGCATGGCCCAGTCGAAACGGCATATACGGCATGGGGTCGCCCGGCAACGCCAGCATGGCCTCCGACTCGGCGGCCGCCTGCTCGACCCTGCCGTCGCGCAGATAGGAATCGGCCCGCGCATAGTGCCAGCGGGCCATGTCCGGCTCGTAAGGCACATATTGAACGGACGCAAGCACGAACAGCCCCGCCGCGAGCGCCACGCCCAGCGCCGCGCGGCCCCACGCACCGCCGCGCAGCCATTCGATGATGCGCTGGAGGCCGTAAGCGCCGATCAGCAGGCACACGCCGTACAGCGGCGCGCGCGCGCGCGCATTCACAAAGAAAGGCAGAAAAGAGGCGAAGTAGGTTAGTATGAACGCGAATATGATCGCAGCCATCTGCGTTGGGGTGACGGGCGCGCCCGGCGCAGCGTCCGCGGCCCGGTTTCGCCGCCATTCGGCCAGGAAGAGAATCGTGCCCGTCAGGAACAACGCCGTCACCAGCGGGAAACCCGGCAGATATTTCAGCGGCGGATAATAGTCTTTTTCGCCCTGGACTACCTTGTTCTCCGTGATCTCGAGAGGCGACCAGAACAGGATGGCTTTCTTGAGCCAGAGTTGCGCCGTGCGCAGCTTGTGCGTCCTGATGTAATCGAGCGCTTTGCGCGCGAAGACCTCGGATGCCTCGGAATGCGTCAGGTCCGGCCTGCCGACTTCCTTGCCGAGGCCGCGCACAATGTTGCCGTAAAACCAGACCGAGAAATTGCCGGTTCCCTCGAGGTGCTGCAGATAGGGCGTCCATGAGGTGTAACCGTCCGCATCTTCCGCGTTTCCGATGAGCAGGTTTTCGCCGAAGTAAGTCGAGATGGGCACGAACTCGCCCGAGACTATGTAATTCCGCACCGTGACCGGCGCAATGGCGAGGCCGCACACCAGCGCGAGCCAGAACCAGGACAGCAGCATGCGGCGCCACTGGCCGCGCCGCCAAGCCACGTGGAGCATCCAGGCCGCAACGACTGGACCGAAGAGCAGGATGTTCGGGCGCATAATCGCGTACACGCCGAACATGCCGCCAAGGAGCATGGCCCGGGACGGGGCAAGCGACACGGCCCACCGGCGCAGGGCAAGCAGCAGACACGCCACGAGAAACACGAAGAGGGCGGGGTCGTTGACTTCTCCCTCGTAGTAGATAAAGCCCCAGTACGTGGCCACGAAGAAGGCCGTCAACAGCCCGGACACGCGCCCAAACACGTGGCGGCCCAAGAGGTACATCAGCACCGCGCTCGCCAGGCCAAGCGCCATGTGAATCAGGCGCGGCGCCAGATAGCTGCCTCCGGTCAAGAAGTAGACCGCCGTCAAGAAATACGCGTAGCCGGGCGGGCGATAGTACGGCGTCGTGCGAATTTCGGGGTCGATGACGTCGGGGCGAACGTCCCAGTCCCCGGAGATTATCGCTCGCGCGTGATAGTCCTGGACATCAAGGTCCTGCCGCAGTGCGCGGAAATCGGGCGCGTCCCTGATCTCCATGAGATACCATCCCCGCAGCAACGCGCCCAGGATGAGAATACCCGCAAGCCAGAGCCAGTCGCGGCTCCACGCACGCGACCTGGTCCGTTCCAGTGCGGGGTCTTGAGAAGTTCCGCCTTCAACCACTGTTTCGATGTCCTATTACATATCAAGAACACTGCACGACCGCGTCCGGAACCTTCGCCTGATGCGGCATGATAGCAAAACCGTGGCGCGCAACGGCAGAGTCGTGCTTGTGTGCGACGTACTTTGCCGGGAAGAACCCTCCCAGACAAGCAGAAACAACAACGAATGGGTTGTTCAAAGTGCCAATACTGCCGGCCAGACAGGGGTTATTATTGAATTACGCATAATGCACATTGCGTATCTCTTTGCCAAAATCCGCTGAAAAAGTTGTGGACTTTTCCCCGGCAATAGGGTATACTTATCGTTGTTGCGGGGAACTTGAGTCAGGTTCCCGCGTGTGAGGCGAAGTCTACAGTCATAATGTGGAGGTCAATACCAGTGGACAGAATCGTCAAGGTTACGCGCAGTTCGTCGGTATGGCGGTGGGGTGTCTTCGCCGCTGTGGCGCTCGTCGTGGTGGCGGGAACCGCAATCGCGACCAGTTCATCCGAATCGACGGAACAAGTGGCTCCTGCGGAAACCGTCCAGGTTGACTTAGGCGCTCTGGAGCAAGTGGACTTCAGCTCGGTGCAGGCGGTTGGCGCGGGCAGTGTTGGCGGCGCGGCTGGCGGCGGCGGCGGCGGCGCGGCGGGCGGCGGCGGCGCAGATGTGCTGGTAGCGCAGTATTAGTTTTTGCCACCGTCCCGAGTACAGAGGGGTGTGGTGTATCCAAGCGGAAGTAGCGCCGCAAGTAAATGACAAGTACCGGGCGTTCAGAACAGGAACGTCCGGTTTTTCTTTCTCTTCGCGGGGCCTGTTTCAGTCAGTCACGTGTGGGTTTCCTGCAGGTCATCCTAGACCGTAGTATCCAATCTTGAGCAGCAGGCCATTCCCGTTTTCCCCGTCTTCGAGGAGTGGGAAACGGCTGGGATAGCGCAGCGTTTCGACGTGACCGTCAAAGAACAGGACATTGCAGCCTGAGGGACTGTGGTTGAACGCCGCTGCGCCGCCTGCGAGCGCTGTATTTGAGCCTGACCCGAAGGTATCGAAGAGCGTGGGCATCTCGCTCTGCGCGGTCGCGGAAGCAGCGGGGTTATTGATGTCCGTTATGGCGTAGCGTTCGATGCCTTCCCGCAGGCGCATGACCGACGCGCCGCCACCAAATCCGCCGCCCAGAATCGCCGTATGCGGCAGTTTCTCCCTCACTTCGATGTCTTCATCCCAGTTCTTCAGGCGCACAATCGCCGTGACGGACGTCAGGCCCGCGGGTTGGACGGTGCCAAGTTCCGGCCGCGTTCCCGTGGCGTTCCAAATGCCGTAGAACTCCTCGATGTTGCGCATTGCATAGCCATGATACCAGTAGGAACGCCCAATGACCGCGGACTGAAAGTACCGCAGGCTCATATGGTCCGCGGCGCCACGCGCCGCTGCAATGTGTTCATCAAACGACCCCTCGGGCACGCGGCTGTCGTAACCCCCGCCGGCAGTGCGCGATTGCGAATCGGACGGACACAGGCATACGTTCAAGTCATTCAAGTATTCCGGATAAACAGCGGCCGCGTCCGCCGCCGCAAACACGGGCACACCCAAGTCGTTTGCAAATGGGGCAAGGGGCGGGTACTTGTCGCCGGGGTCTTCACCCGCGTACATCTTGAATGCGAGACCGATTTCCCGCAAGTTGTTCTGACAGCTGGCCCGTCGCGCAGCCTCGCGTGCGCGCGCCAGCGCCGGCAACAATATCGCGGCCAAGATGCCGATGATAGCAATCACGACCAGCAGTTCGATGAGCGTGAATGCCTGTACCCCGAGAGGGCCGCCCATATAGGTGCGGCGGTCACGACCGCGTACAGGGAGGACCATTCGCGCTTGCCGCACGGCGTTGCTCCGGTTGCTGGGGTTCCATCCATCTGCCCGTGACCTAACTTCTCCTATTCTACCGCATCGGGCAAGAATAGGCCACCGCACCCGGCCCCCAATCTGTAGATACAACAACGCCCTACCCAAGCACCTTCCCTGGCACAGGGTATCGTAGCGATTCTCAGCGCCGCACAAGGAGACTACGGCACGGCAACACCGATTCCCGGCAAAAACGTCCGTGATGGCAAAGGGAGACGGCGCACGTGGTAATCGGCTCATCCTGCCGTTATCATGTTTCTATTCGCGCGCGCAATCACGGGAGGATATACCCATGCGACCTGGCAGAAAGTGGGCTCTGGTCATATCGATCCTGACTGCACTGACAGAAATGGATGTCCGTGCCGCGGACGTGGTCTGGTCATACCGCACGCCTAACGGCAGCATTGACGCGTCGCCCGCAGTGAGCGATCTCAACGGCGACGGCAACCTCGAAGTCGTCGTCGCAACGGTGAACGGCGAAGTAGCCGCGCTCGACCGCGAAGGCCGCGAGCTGTGGCGCGTGGCGCATCCGGGCCGCATGTGCGGGGCGCCCGCGGTCGGCGACGTCACGGGCGACCCGAGTCCGGAAATACTCCTGCTCAATCGTGAAGGGGTGCTGTACTGTCTCGACGGCGCGACCGGCAACCGGCTGTGGGATTTCAAATTCGGCGACATGATCGATTGGGGCGCCACCGGGCCGGTCGTGGCGGACCTTGCACAGTGCGGCGCCCGGAACATCATCGCGTGCGACAACTCGGGCGCCGTCGCGTGTCTGGACGGCGACGGCCGCGTGCTTTGGAAACGGCAAACGGATATCGGGCATCCGCGCTGGCCCGCCGCAGCCGATGTAGCCGGCGACGAGAAGTTCGAGGTGCTCGTTGCGGGCGACACGGTCGCGCTGCTCTGCTTGTCCGCCGCGGGAGACGAGTTATGGCGCGTCGCGGGACCACTGCCGGGCTCAAGTCCACTCACAGGCGATTTCAACCGGGACGGAAAGCAAGAAATCGCCGTGGGGCTTGGCGCGTCGCTGGCGCTGCTCGGCAATGACGGAAGGACGCTCTGGTCGCTGCCGATGAAAGGGGAAATCGATTCGGCCCTCAGCGCGGCGGACGCCGACGGCGACGGCAGCGTTGAACTCTACGCCGCGGATCTTAGGGGCCATGTGCTCTGCGCGTCGGTCGATGGCGACGAATTGTGGACGGGCAATGCGGTGGAACGCGTCCGCCGCTCCCCGACCATCGCCGACGTGGACGGCGACGGCAAGATGGAAATCCTCGTCGCGGGTTACAGCGGCGTGTTGTATGTCTACGCCCCCGGCGGGAGTCTCAAGGAAAGCATACCGTTGCCGGGCGGCGCGACCAACAGTTCGCCCATCGCCGCCGATCTGGCGGGCGACGGCGCGCCCTGCGTCATTTGTCCGACCAATGCGTCGCAGATGCCCGTGCTTCGCTGGGCGCAAACGACGGGGACTGGCACAAGCGAGCGAGTCCCCGAGCGAGACGTGCCTGTCCCCGATCTTCCAAAAGTTCTCTTCGGCGAGTATCGCGGCAACGCCGCACGCACCGGCACGCTTCCCGTCACGGACGACATTGGGGCGCTTGTGATCGAGCAACTCGATTTTGGTGATGGCTACGTCGGTTCAAATGAGTTTCGCGCGGTCATCGGCAATCCCGCGCGGCACACGCTCACATTGTCGCTCGAAGTGCGCTCGAAGGACCGCGAACCCTGGGCCGCCAGGACGGAGTCGTCGCACGACCGTCTTTCGGCGTCGCTGCAGTACATGCTCACCGGCGACCGCACCGAAGACCTCGAATTCGTATGCACGGTGACCGAGGGCGCGCGTGTGCTGCTCCGGCGCACACAGCACGTGTTCCTGGTGCCGTTTCGCAAGGAGCTGGCCGATCTCCGGCAAGCGATTCGCAACGCCGAGGACTTCTTCGCGCGCATGGACGACACGCGCGGCCTTGTCGAGCGTACCGCTTACATCAAGGGACTTGTCCCCGGCCTCATCGAGCGCGCGGACGCAGCGGGCACGGGTCCGGTCACCGAACGGCATGCCCTGCGCGACGAACTGCGCGCGCTGGTCGCCGAAATACGCAAGGTCGTGTGTCTGGCGCGGTGTGCGGTCGAGAAGTGCGAGCCGGGCACGCCCGTCTTCGTGTGCGCGGCGAATCCCTGGGCGCCATTCGGCGGTATAGACGAATTGATCGAGGGCCGTTTCGGTGTGGACGGTTCAATCGAGGCATTTCACGGCGAAAGCGAGGCAGCGGCGTTCATTGTATTCAATTTGAGCGGCGAAAGCCGGCAATTCCGCGTCGAAATCACGACGCCGGAACCGCTGCCCGCCGGATTGAAGGTTTCCGGCATCGTCAGCATTCGTGAAGTTGTCGACGCGCCGACGCAGGCGCATGACAACGCCGCCGACGCGCTGCCGAGGCTCAATGAGGCCGCGCTG
>JAGMZX010000036.1:14824-43891 GCA_018005585.1 Candidatus Hydrogenedentota bacterium
CATGTACACCGACCCCGTCGCGCGCATCACGATGGACGAACTGCAGCGCATGGCGCCCTACGTGGATATCTGGTGCCCGAACCGGAACGGGTTCCTGCTCGATATCAACGCCGACAAACTCGCATTCATCAAGCAGCAAGGAAGGACGCACTGGACTTACGAATGCGACGATAACGTCAAGCACCAATCGCCGCTAGGCTATTACCGAGCGCAGGCGTGGCTCGTATGGCATCACGGCCTGACCGGCATCGGGTTCTGGTCCTACTGCACCTCGCAGAACGACCCCTGGTTCACGCCGCCCGACGGCCACGACTACCTCATCATCTATCCCGGCCAGGGCGTCGTGCGCAGCAAACGCTGGTACGGCATCCGCGACGGTATCGAAGATTATGGGATGCTCACCGTCTTGCGCGAGGCGCTCGCAGCAGCGAAACAGGCCAACGCGTCCGGGGACGCGGTGCAACGCGCCGAGCAGCTCCTCGGCGAAGGCGCGTCGCATATCGGCGGTTTCTGCGGGACCGGCGGCACCACCACGCCCGGCCGCGAAGGCCTCCCGGGCATGCGCGCGCAAGCCGACGCCCAATGGCGCGAATTTCAGCAGACGCGGCGCAGAATTATGGATCTATTGCGGGAACTGCGCGTGAAAGGGTAGAAATCATGTATCGGGCATTGTCGACCGTGCTCTGCTTGTCCCTCTTGCTGGTTGTCGGCGCGCCGGCCATCGCTGATGTCTCCATCATTCGCAACGTCGATCCCGTTACATCTATCGTACTCGCGGATGCCCCGAGCGCGCAGGCGCAACGCGCGGCGGAGATGCTGCAGACATTTCTCGAACGCATGAGCGGCGCGCGCGTGCCCATCGTCGCGGAAAGCGGCGCCGCTTCGGGTGCACGTATCCTGGTTGGACACAGCAAGGCGCTCGAACAGCTTGGCGTTGACGTGCCGTCCGGTTTCACCACGGTGATGAATGAGGAAGGCTATGTCGTCAAGACGCTTGGCGATGCGCTCGTGCTCGCAGGCAACGAGGAGCGCATGTATCAGGGCACCTTGTACGCCGTATATGATGCGTTGCAGGCGCTCGGCTGCCGTTGGTATTTCCCGGGCCCGCTGGGCGAAGTCGTGCCGCAAATGGACACCATCGTGTTCCCGGACACGGACCGCGTCGAGCGGCCCAGTTTCCGCTTTCGCAATATCTGGTATTCCGGCTGGATGCCCGCCTCTTCCGAGGACCAGGAGTGGTTCGGCGAGTGGTGCGAGCGCAATCGCGTGAATTCGCTTGCGGGCTTGAGCCTGCCGGGCGACGGCACGGTCACCCGGCTGGTGCCGCCCGAGATGTATTTCGACACGCACCCGCAGGTCTTCGCATTGGGCAAGGACGGCCAACGCGAGCGCGAGATGATTTGTCCGACCGAGCCGGAGGCCGCGCAGATCGCCGCGGAGACGATCAAGGAAGCGTTTCGCTCCAATCCCGATCAAATCTCATTCGGGTTCGGCCCGCCGGACGGCCATCCCCGCTGTTATTGCGCACGCTGCGAGGCGGCAATTCAGGGATTCTCCGGCAAGGGTTTCGGCGACCCAAGCCTGAGCGATCTCTGGTTCATATTCGCAAACCGTGTCGCGCAGGAAGTCTACCGCGACTTTCCGGACCGCTGGATACTGACGAACGGTTACGCCAACCGCGTGCGCCCGCCGGAGGGCGTCGGACCGATCAGTCCCAACCTTGGCATTCAATCCGCGATGCTCTCGACATGCACCCTGCACCGCATCGACGATCCGCGCTGCAGCCAGCGGCAACTTTACGCGCAAATACTCAAGCGTTGGACGGACGATCTCCGCTGCGTCTTCGTCTACGACTACGACCCGGGCAAGTCACTTGACGGCACGCCCTTCAGTTCACTGCGCCTGCTCGAACACGATATCCGCTGGCTGCACGACCGCGGCGTGTGGGGCTTCTGGTCCGAAGGCCAGAATGTCTGGATGGTCACGCAGTTGAACTACTATGTCCGCTCGCGGCTGATGTGGAATGTCGAAGAGGATGTCGAGGACATCGTTCACGACTTCTGCGCGCGTTTCTATGGCCCTGCCGCGCGCCCCATCGAGAAGTACCTGTGGACAATGCAGAATGCGCTCGACGACGCGCCCGTGCACGCGTGGTGGAGCCGCCCGATTCCCTGGATGCGGGTACTCACGCCGGTCGAAGGCAAACTCGGTGAATTCGTGGAAAAGGCGGAACGCAGCGCCGGAAGCGAGGCAGAGAAGACGCGCGTGCATTTGTTTCGCCGGGTACACGATCACCTGACGGCGTATGTTGAAATGGAACGCGCCGCCGCCGAGGGCCAATTCGCCGCCGCGCTCGAACAGTCGCAGCGCATGGCTTTATTGCGCGACGAAATAGAATCGGTCCAGCATGGCCTGTTGCCCCGCGACAACCCCTTGGCCGCGGACCATTCGTTCAGCCTCACGTCATGGACGCGCGTATTCGAGGAACTGGTTGCGCGTACGGATGGGACGAAAGGCAATCTGATCGCGTTGCTTCCGCGCGTGTGGCAATTCCGCACCGACCCGCACGACGAAGGCGTTTTGTATCAATGGTATCTGACCGGAAACGGCGAAGATTGGCGCGATATCGACGTCACGGACTACTGGGAGAATCAAGGCGAACAGGACGCCTCCGGCCGCGGCTATTGGGGCAAGGCGTGGTATCGCACCACGTTCCCCGTCGCCGCGGAGGCCGCAGGGCGTCCACTCACGCTGACGCTCGCAGGCGTTGCGACCGACCGCGACGCGGGCGGCAACCGGGCGCTCTGGGTATGGGTGAACGGCAACCTGATCGACGCGCCGACAGGCCGAATCGACCATTTTCGCCCGCTCGATCTCGATGTTTCACCTTGGATTCGGCCCGGCGAAACCAACGGCGTCGCCGTGCTCGTGCAGGCCAACCGCCTCGAAGCCACGCAGCAGAATGGCCTCTACCGCCGCGCATTGCTCTGGTCGCCGAAGGATGCTTCCCGCTAGAGCCTACGGATTCATCACGTAAGCGTCCTTCAGCGGCAACACCTGCTCGTTCCAGACGCGGTGGTAGCGGTCCGCGTCGAACGCGGGCTTCAGGATCATTTTGCGGCAATACTCGACCTGCTCCGGCGTGGAACTCGGCTTGCCGAGCACCTGCAGCGCGAACTTCGAAAAGTCGCGCACCATGAAATCGAAAATCTGGTCCACGAGGTCGTTGCCGATTTCGTAAATGCGCGCGTTTTCAAGCACCAGTTGCCCGTAGACCACAAGCGTGAACAATTCGCCGATGCTCAGCAGCAGGTCGATGTCTTTCTGTTGTTCCTTCGTAGGCGGCGCGGCCATCAGCGATTCCCTGAACAGCGCGATTTGCTGCTTGAAGATGTTCACATTCGGCAGGTCGTAGCCGTCATACGCCGCAGTGTAATCGTGGAACTGAATGCCGCCAAGGCCGCGCGTCGGCCCCTGCCGGAAGAGGAAGTCGTCGTTGCGCGCCTCCATCTGCCGCGGCGTCTCAGGGAATGCCTTCGGGTTGAAGAAGTAGTTCGGCATGAACTTGATAATCAGCGCGATATTGACGTGTACCGTGCCCTCCAGCTTCGGCAGCGCGCGGATGTCGCGCGCGGCCATCTCGAAGTACATGTCCTTCTCGAACCCCTTCGCCGCGATCACGTCCCACATGAGGTTGATCACCTCCTCGCCCTGCGTCGTGACCTTCATCTTCACCGCCGGGTTGTAAAGCAGGTACCGGCGGTCCTCCGGCGACGCCACGCGCATGTAGTCCGCCGCGCGCAACGCGAACAGCTTCATCGCCACGAGCCGCGCATACGCATCGGTGAACAACTGCTTCACGTGCGGAAAATCGGTCACTTTCATGCCGTAGAGCGTACGGTTCGCGGCATGCCGCACCGCCTCGTACATGGCGTGCGTGCAGATGCCGATCGAGGCCCAGCCGAGGTTATACTTGCCGATATTCACCGTGTTCAGCGCGCAATCCCACGCGTTCTGGCCCTTGCTGAGAATCTCCGATTCGGGGACCGGGTAATCGTGCAGCGCAAATTCGGACACATAGGACTGGCTGTTCACGACGTTCTTGATCAGTTCGTACTTCTTGTGCCGGTAGTTGGCGTTGAAGAAGACGTACTCGCCGCTGTCCGCGGACTTGCCGAATACGGAGACCATCTCGGCCTCGTTGCCGTTGCCGATGTAGTACTTGGACCCGTTCGCCTTGTAGCCGCCCGCGCCGTCGGGGTCGAGGCGCATCTCAGTCGAGTAGACGTCCGCGCCGTGCTCCTTTTCCGACAGGCCGAACGCGAAGATCGCGCCCTCGTCGAGCAGTCTCGCCGCGCGCTGCTTCAGGGCCTCGTTGCCGGACATCCAGATTGGGCCGAGACCGAGAATCGAGACCTGCCACGTGTACCAGTAGTGAAGGCCGTAGAAGCCGAGAATCTCGTTGAACTCGCAGTTGCGCCACGTGTCCCAGCGGCAGTCCTTCCCGCCGTAGGCAGACGGCGTCAACAGCGTAGCGAAGAGTTTCTCCTGCTTCTGAAACGCAAGGAAGTCCGCGTACCACTTGAATGTACGGTCGTCTTCCTTGACCCGCACGAGCCCTTTACGCTCAAAGAAGTCAATCGTTTTCAGCATGATCTCGCGGGACCGTTCATCGGGATAGGGACGGTTGTGATGTCTTGGATTGAGCAGAATCATGGTGCTGCCTCGCTTCGTTGCGTGCCCCTGCCAGTGGTTGCGCCGTAGCATAGCACAACTATGGCTTCGCGCCTTCAAGCGCCCCTTTGACATTGGCAAGTGATGCATGTACGGTTAATCCGCAGACGTGAAAGGCTGCGGTGTGGCATGCCTATCTGTGATGACGGACTTGCGTCCGCGAAAAGCAGTAACAGAAAGCGATAGTGTCGCGTAGACGGCCACGGGGGAAAGCGATGCGAAGAACGGGATTCACGCTGATCGAGCTATTAGTCGTGATCGCCATTATCGGCATTCTGGCGGCGATTCTGTTGCCCGCGCTGGCGCGGGCGCGCGAGGCGGCGCGCCGCGCCAGTTGCGCCAACAACCTCAAGGAACTGGGGCTCATCTGCCGCATGTACGCCGGCGAGTCCCCCGGTGAACGCTATCCGTCCAACGCATTGACACTGGGTTCGAACGGCCAGGCGCAGCCCGGGTTCCAAAAGTGCCTGTGGTACCCGCGGCAGCTCTATCCAGAATATCTGACCGATTTCAACGTGCTTTTCTGTCCTTCTTCCGCAACGGCGGACGGTCCGAGAAAGACCCTGGAATGGCTGCAGGACGGACACGTGGTCAGTATCGACTATCCCCAGGGCAGCAGTACGCTCACGCGCACGCTGAGTTCGGTGCAGGAGTTCATGGACTGGAGTACCATGGGCAAGTTCCTCTCCTACGCCTACCTGGGCTGGGCTACGACGCAGGATTCCGACTTCTTCGGGATGCTCGTTGGCCAGAAAATCGGCGGGGACAGCGGTGCGGCGCCCGTCGAACTGGAAGACATGACCTTCAACCCCGCCGATTATGCGGTTGCCGACTCGATGGGGCTGGCGAGCATCTATCCAAACGTGGGCGTCACGGGCTCCGGCGGCCAGACCGGCGACCGGGTGACCATCTACCGTCTCCGCGACGGCATAGAACGGTTCCTGATCACCGACGTCAACAATCCCGCGGCGGGCGCCGAGGCCCAGAGCACCGTGCCCATCGCTTTTGACACGATCACCAGCGGCGGGGCACTGACCGGGGCCCCGGGCGTCGGCGTAGTCGCGTTCAACCACATTCCCGGCGGCGCAAACGTGCTATACATGGACGGCCACGTCCGGTTCGTCCGCTATCCGACGGGCGCGCCCGACGGCGAGAGCATCGGCGACTATCCCGTCACCCCGTTCGTGGCGGCTGCCATCGATCGCCCCAAACCGGGGCACCCTCTGGAACCCACGGTAATCGAGTGAAGATTGACACGGGCGAGGGAGAGCGCACGCCGGTTTCCCGTCAGCTCAATACTTCCTGAAGCACCGTCTGCAGGGTACTGAAGTCATAGGGCTTCACAACCAAGGCCTGCACGGTTTGCCCCGCAAGGCGCGTCTGGATCTCGTGCTCGGTGTAGCCGCTCGCCAAAATGACGCGGACCTCGGGATTAATCCGGCGCAATTCCGCCAGCGTCTGCGCGCCGTCCATGTACGGCATGCCCAAGTCAAGCAGCACGCAATCGATGATACCCGCGTGCGTTTCAAAGATCTCGATGGCCTCCCCGCCATTGGCCGCGGTAAGCACTTCGTAACCCATCTGCCGGAGCGCCAGCGCGCCGAGGTCCAGCATATCGACTTCATCGTCCACGAAGAGAATGGTCGCGGTTCTCCGCGACATGGCGGTGGGAGCTTCCCGGGCCGCCTCAGCGGCCTGAGACAGAGGTCTGGCCGATACAGGGAAAAAGACCCGCACCGTCGTCCCCTTCCCGACACCGCTATCGACAAGGATGGCGCCATGATGGGCGCGCATGATTCCCAGCACGGCCGACATTCCCAGCCCGCGCCCCGTGAACTTGGTCGTGAAGAAGGGGTCGAAGAGCCGGTCCTTAGTCTCTTCGCTCATGCCGCTTCCCGTATCGGTCACCTCGACGCACACGTAATCGCCTTCCGGGGCGTCCAACATCACCTTATTCTCGAGCAAGTCCTGCTTGACGCAGTGAAGCGCCCTCGCCGACACCGTGACCAGCCCGCCTAGTTCTTCGTCCAAAGCCTCGCACGCATTGAGAATCAGGTTCATGACAACCTGCTGGACCTGCGCCGGGTCGGCTTCAACGGGCGGAAGGTCACTTGCCAGGTTCACCCGCAGCGCCGCTTTTTTCGAGACCGATGATTGAACCAAGTGAACCATCTCTGCCACGATTTCGCCAATCTCGAGCACTTCGAGGCGAAAGCTCCCCTTGCCGGAATAGGCCAGCATCTGGCGCGTCAGCGCGGCCGCGCGGCCGGCGGACCGTTCAATGTTGTCGACAAAGGGCCTGGCGGGCGACAGTTCGGACAGCACCTTCTTTGCGTGGTGAACGTTTGCGAAAACGAGATTCAGAACGTTATTGAAATCGTGCGCGATGCCGCCCGCGAGCACGCCGAGGCTCTCCAGTTTTTGCGCATATTGAAGCTGTGCTTCGAGGTGACGCCGCTCCGCTTCCGCCTTCTTCAATTCCGTAACGTCTCGAAACGCCGTCTGGGTAAGCCGCTCATTGCCAATAACGATGTCCGCGGATTGCGTTTGCACGTCTATTATCGAACCATCCTTCCTGACGGCCTTGTATTCGCCCGGCTGCGGCACCGGCTGGCCGGATTCCCGCTGCTCAAGCCTCTGGCGCGCCTTTTCCCGGGACTCGGGCGCGAAAAAGTCAAGCAAGGGGATGTGCACCGCCTGCTCGAGAGAGTCGTAGCCGAACATTTCCACCAAAGCCCGATTGGCGAATACGACTCGATTCCCCTTCGTAATCCCGATCCCTTGAATCGATTCCTCTATCAATGTCCGGTATTTGGCCTCGGATTCCCGCAGGGCAGCCTCTGTTTTCTTGCGGTCGGTGATGTCGCGGTGGAATCCGAGCAAATAGCGCTCCCCTCCCACTCGTATGACCCTGCAACTGACGTCCAGCGGGAAAACGGACCTGTCTTTCCGGAAGTGTTCGACCTCGAACGTCATGCTCTCGCCGTCTATCAGGCGGCGCAGGCGCTCGGGCCGCAGTTGGGCGGTTTCGGACGTTTCGAGATCCTCCAGTCTCACGGACTCCATTTCGCGCGGATGGTCATAGCCGTGCATCAGGGCAAATGCCTCGTTCACAACAAGATGTGCGCCGTCAATCGACATGAATACGATCCCGTCCACTGCCTGATCGAAAAGTGCGCGGTAGCGCGCCTCGCTTTCTTTCAGCAGTCCCTCCATCTGCTTGCGCTCGGAGACATCGCGCCCAACGCTCTGGATTTCCCGGAGATTGCCCTCGGTATCAAAAAAGCCGCGATTGACGAACTGCATCCAACGCTGCGCGCCGTTTCCGGAGATAACCCGGTTCTCAATAACAACAACCGGATTCTCAGGCGAGAGTTGGCCTAGTCCGTGTCTGACCCGTTCCACATCGCCGGAATGCGCGCACGGAGTCCATACCCGGCCGATCAGTTCTCCTTTTCCGCGCCCGAAAAAGCGGCAGAACGTGTCATTGGCAAAGGTGATCTGCCCTTCCGGGTTCAGCCTGCAGATGACCTCCGTCTGGTCTTCTACAACAGCCTGATACAGCTCCTGGAGCCCCCTCAGTTCTTCTTCCGCCTTCTTGCGCTCGGTGATGTCCTGCCCCTGCGCAATGGTCGCCACGGGCATCTGCCCGGCAGGATCAAGGATCGTCGCGGAGTTCCAGAATACGGTGCGCACGGTCCCATCGGTGCGCAGTATTTCGATTTCGATGGTTTCCCAATGTTCGCCTGCCAGTGCCTTCCGGATGAGTTCCATCGAGCTTTCCACGCGTTCGGGAGGAAAGAGAATCTCCAAGGGTTGTCCGATGACCGTGTCCGCCGGCCGCCCTGTCAGGAGTTCGAAGGCGCGGTTGAAGCGGGTGATTCTCAATTGCGCGTTCCAGACGATGATCGGCGCGTTCGCCCGATTGAACAGATTCTCCAGGTATTCGTTGGTCTCTCTGAGCGCGTTTTCAACCGTCTTTTCCCGGGTGATGTCGCGCACCGTGGCCGTCAGGGCCGACGTGCCGCGGTGTTCGATCCGCGACAGCATCACCGTGGCGGGGAACTCGGCGCCGTCCGCCCTGCAATGGGTCCATTCAAAGAAATGCGAACCCCTCTCAAGCGCCAGGCGCATCATCTCCTGCGACTTATCGGTTGACGGCGCTCCGTCCGGCTGGCGCTCCGGCGAGAGCGACGCCGGCGTATGGTTCGTGAACTCCTGCTCATCCCGGCACGCGAACAAGGCGACGGTGGCCGGGTTCGCGGCCAGGAATCCCCGGTCCGGAGTCACGACCATGATCGCGTCCCGGGAAGCCATGTACAGGGAGCGGAAGCGTTCCTCGCTGTCCCGCAGCAGACTCTCTGCCTTCCGGTGTTCCTCAATCGTCGCTTCCAGGCGCTGATTGGCCAGGCTCAACTCCGCCGTTCGCTCCGCCACGCGCCGCTCCAGCGCCTCTTCGGCCTCCTTGCGTGCCGTAATATCCACTTCGACGCCGTCCCATGCCACGGCGCCGTCCGGCAGCCGGCGAGGCGTGGAAGTGTATGCAAACCAGCGCACGCGCCCGCTCGGCAGACGGCTCTGCACTTCGACCCGCACCGGGGTCACATTCCGCAGAGCTTCCGCTTCGCGTTCTCTGACAACCTCCCGGTACTCCGGCAGCATCTGAGAATAGAGAAGCGTCGCATCGGCCATCAGTTCTTCCGCGGTGAATTCATTCAGCTGTTCCACGCCGCGGCCCACATAGGTGAAGCACCTGCCGCCGTCCGGCGTAGCCATGACCTGATAGACCACAACGTTGGGCAGATTGTCAGCGAGGTTGTGCAGCAGTTGCTCTTTTTCCCGCAGTGCGGCTTCAGCCGGCGTGCGTTCTTCACAGACGGCCTCGCGCCCCTGACTTGAGATGGTCATTGGACACCTCCCTCACGCTCCCGGGGTTTCTTGCTGCGGGCACAAGCCCCGATCGGGAATTTCCTGCATCCAGCGGGAACGCCCCTGCAAATCCCTATCTGGGACCGGCCCCCGGGCGTAAACTCTTCTTTGCTGTCGCCGCCTCTTTGCCCGCGTGAAGGAAGCACGTTTCCCGCGACACGGGCTCATTCGGGGCTTTGGCCGTTCACGCCGGCGCATCTCCATAAGCATAACCCCGCATCTTGATTATGGGGCTCTGCTCAAATCTTGTCAACTCTTGCCGGCCATGGCCTGCAAATGATTCCCGCGGAACAGCCCGACGGCGCGAATAATCTCCAGCAATACTCAGTCAGAGTCAGGCTATCCGTGCCGTGCGCCAATTTAACCCAAAAATACTTCAAATATTATTCTAGTATATGTCTTTTTATATATATTACATTTTTTCGACCAATTCTGGAATTGCGTGAGCCGATTGACGGGCAATGGATCGCACGGGTTTGCTTCCGTTTTGCAGGGGGCGAGGCGTGCCTCGCCCCTGGCAGCACATTGAGGGCGCCGCAATTCCCGGGGCGCGACGGACTCCCGATTCCTCGGTAAGCAGAGGGCGGATCCACGGTTTGCGCCCCGCCCCCTTGCAGCGAGCCCGTTCTTCCGGTACACTTGGTTTGCGTAGAGCGGTGGGGTGCCTCTGTCGATGGGTGAGGACATCGAAGACTTCTTCAGTAAGACAGCCGGAAACTCGACCACGAGCGGCACCCGTGCAACATTCGGTTCACGGCAGACTTGGCGCAGACAGGTGGCTGCGGCAAAACAGAATCCGCACGCAAGGGTTGTTCAGGTCTAACGGAACGTTCCGTTTCCAGAGCATCCGCGCGCAAGGGTGAGAGAAATGGGGCGGAATTTCGACTCTGATGACGCGGGCCTCGCGGAACCGGGGACAAGCGGCCGTGCGGCGGCACGCCTGCGCATCATCATGATAATTCCGTTGGCATGGGCTGCCTTCGTGGTGGTAGTGCCTGATTTCGTCATGGGGATGCTCAACGCCGATATTCCCCAAGTGCACGCGGCCTGCGATATTTCGGCGGTTGCCATCACCATGGCGGCGCTGCTGTATCTTTTCCTGAAGATTCGAGACGAGCGCCGGGTCACCAGTCTTCTGCTCGCGGGCACGCTACTGCTGGTCCTGTCGCAGGCCAGCCGGGCCGCGCGCATACTTGGCCTGTTGGATTTCCTGCATCAAGACCCGCCCAATAACCTGTACGACCTCATGCATGTCTTCGACGACGCCTTGAACGGCTTCGGTCTCGTGTTCTTGACAGCGGCCTTCTTCATGGCAATCGTTGACTTGTTCGCGGCGAAACAGAGGCTGACCGTACAACAAGAGCACCTTTCGGAAGAGATCCTGAGGCGAACACGGAGCGAACAGTCCGCCCTGCAGGAAAAGCAGCAACACGAGGAACTGCTGGATAGCCTGCCCATTGGCGTCTTCCGCACCAACCCCGGCCCGGATGGGCGTTTCCTGGAGGTCAACCCGGCCCAAGTAGCTATTCTTGAGGCGGATTCGGAGGAAGAGCTCCGCAAACACCGGGTCAGTGATGTGTACCGGTTCGCGGCCGATCGCGACGAGTTGTCCCGCAAGCTCCTGCAACAGGGTTTCGTCAAGAACGAAGAGGTGCAGTTGGTGACCCTCAAGGGACGGCCCATTTGGGGGTCAATCTCCGCGGTGACGAAACATGACCAGCACGGGCAGCCCTATTTCAACGGGCTGGTCGAAGATATCACCTTGCGCGTGGAAGCGCAGGAATCGCTGGCGCTGGAGCGCGCGAGGATGGTTGAGAGCGCCCGCCTCGCTTCCCTGGGCGCCATGGCCGGCGGCATTGCGCACGAAATCAACAATCCCCTGGCCGTTATCTCCGGCTGCGCGGAACAGTTGGAGGCCCTCGCCGCGGCCCAAGGAAACGAAGGCCCCGCGAACCGGCTCGTGCCCATGATTCACCGTCATATCAACCGCATCAAGAATGTCCTCATCGGTTTGCGTTCCCTCTCTCACGACGCCTCCGACGACCCGTTTGAAGTTGCCTCGATAGCGAATCTCGTTGCCGAGACCTTGGCTATTTGCCAGGAACGTTTCCGCCTCTCCGGGATTCGCCTGGAGAATCAGGTATGTGACAAAGAGCTTGCCGTCGAATGCCGCGCCGCGCAGATAGGCCAGGTTATCCTCAGTCTCTTGAACAATTCCTTCGACGCGGTCAAAGACCTTCCCGCGAAATGGGTCCGGCTCTCCGCAGCGGACTTGGGCGACAGTGTGGAGATCGCCGTTGAAGACAGCGGCGGGGGCATCCCCACAGAAAGCGCCGGCCAACTATTCCGGCCCTTCTTCACCACAAAGGCGAAACACCATGCGCTTGGCCTTGGGCTCAGTATTTGCCGCACGGTCGTGGAAGCCCACCACGGGGTGATTGACGCTGACCACCTCAGCAGCCACACCCGTTTCTTCATACATCTTCCCAAGCTTCAGTTGCCTTCCCGCGAATCTCGGAAGCTCGCGCAGGCCGCGCAAATCCAGAGCCGCTGAACGCAGCGCGGCAATCCGCGTCCGAGCGGCGGCCACGCGCACTGCGCGGCAAGTCACTGCCCGTGCAGGCAGATGATTTCCTGAGTATCAAACGCGCATAATCTTTTCAGGGTTGTGGTTTGTCACGGAAGGCTGATGCTATGACAACGAGGCGCGTTCCGCCGCGGCATGCCCGTCCGCGTCGCGTTCAAGCATGCCGCGACATCAGGTCTCCCATCCTGGCGTGCGTTGCGGTTGTCGCGACCGCTGTATTCCTGGAAACAGCCTCGGCGCAAGCCGGCACGCTCCTTGCCGGAGCAGCCAAAGCAGACATCTCGGACCCGGAAGCCGGACCAGCCGCCACCCCGCCGTACGTGAAGGCGCTCGTGCTGCGGAACGACGAGACAATGCTCGCCATCATCGCCGTGGACGCCGTCGCCGTAGCGGAAATCGGCAGGCTTGGCAACGACTACCTGCCCACGGTGCGCGCACGGCTCGAGCAGGAACTGGACATCGACCCGGGGCATGTCCTCGTCAGCGCCAGCCACTGCCACGCGGCCGTCTGCGCCGACGTCGCGGACCGAACCGTCCAGGCGGTTATGGAAGCTACGCGCAATTTGACGCCCGTCCGCGCGGGCGCGGGCGCGGGTTACGAAGAACGGATCATGGAAAACCGGCGCTACCGGCTGAAAGACGGCGGCGAGGCCGACAGCCGCCACGCGTATGCGCTGCCGCCCGATGAATGGATCGCGGGGGTTGGACCTGTCGACCCGGAAATCGGCGTGCTGCGCCTGGACAAGCCAAACGGACAGGCCCTTGCGGCCGTCTACCATTTCGCCTGCCACCCCATCCAGGGGGCGCCCGGAGGCGGGAACACGGCCGACATCACGGGTTTTGCGTCCCAAGTGATTGAGGAAAACCTGGGCGAGGGCGCGGTCTCCTTGTTTCTGCAAGGTTGCGCCGGGGACATCAACCCCGTGTTCTACAAGGACATCGATCATCCGCGCGACGCCGAGCCGTTGGGCAACCTGCTCGGGTTAAGCGCGTTACGCGCACTGCGCGGCGTTCAATGCCGAGACGACTCAGCTCTCCGCGTCATCCGCGAAACCATCGCGCTGCCGCTCGCCGACTGGGCGCCCCGGATTGCCGCGCTGGAAGCCAGGCAGACGCGGCTGCTGCAGTCTTTGAAGGGAACGAGCCTGAATCTGCTGTCGTTTCTGCATCTGACCGCGAAGCATGGCCTGTCGAGCGAGTTTCCGTCGTACTACGCGCACGGCTATCTGCATGAAGAAGGCATGGGGCGCGATGACTTGCTGCATCTCGACGCCGAGAACCGCGAAAAGATGAGACAGTACGCCGAAAACGTCTATATCATGGAAGAACTGACGCGCCTGCAGACGAATCTGGACTTGCTGCGCAAGCATCAGGCGTATCTATCGAGCCTGGCGGGCCGCACAATCGATGTGGAGATTCTCGGGGTGCGTATCGGCGAATTCGTGCTGGTCACGTTCCCCGGCGAACCGACGGTCCAGATCGGGTTGAATATCAAGGCGTTGTCGCCGCATGAACTGACCTTCGTCGCCGGATGCACAAACGGCTATATCTACTATGCACCCACGGCGGAGCAGTTGCGCAATTCGGGTTATGCGCAGGAAGACTGCGACTGCATCCTCGCGCCGGAATGGCAGCACGTATTCGAGGAAAAGGTGGCGGCTTTGCTGCAGCGCCTGTGATGGCTGCCGCGCGCCGGCAGGCGCGCAGGTTATGGAAGCCGCACGACGGCGGCGGACCACCCTTCCGCGATGCGCACCTCGCTGTAACGTTTGCCGTCCCGCTCGACCTGCGGCGCCGCGAAGTCCGGGACTTCCCGCCCCGTATCGTCAAACACATGCGTTTCGTGCCGTGACGCGTCGCCCCAGCCAAAACAACCGCTCTTCTTCGTGATGATTCGTTCGCGCCCGATGATATACCCCTCGTGCAACTCGATGGGCGTCATGGGAAACATGTATTGCGTCAGGTGCGGATGGGTCGGGATGACCGTCATGTCGTTGTACCAATGATAAACACAGCCGTAATCCAGCGCGGCCAGCATTACAGCGTAGGCGTCCGTCTCGCTCTGTTCCGTCAGATGGTCGCCAAGCGCAATGGGCGAATACAGGTGCGCCTGCGCGCAGTGCGTGATGCTGCCGGTCTCGACAAAACACGGGAAGTGCAGCGCGGCCATTGCGCGCGTGAAGGGCACTCCATTGCCAATCAGCGGCCCGCGGCTCAGGATGCGTTTCGCCAGCGCGACGCGCCACCGCTCCGACAACAGCGTCACCGACGACTTGAGGCCGCTGAGCGTGAACTGGACCGGGTCGATATCGCCCGAGCAGCCGTCCCACGGTTCGCCGTAGTGATATCCCCAGCGGCTGTATTCGTGTTCGTCCCAATACACGCCGTCCGCGCCGATTTCGTCGAAAATGATGTCGATATTCCCTGGAATCGCGCGGCCGTAACTGTTGGTCTCCGTTGGAATGAAGATGCGGTAATAGGGTTCGCCGTAATCGGCCTGCGCGCCGTCGGAACGCAACAGCCGCGCATCGGCATACCGCTCGGGCGCTTCGTCCAGCACGTCAATGAAACAATGGAAGTAGACCAGACACTGGATGTCCGGGACGAGCCCGCGCCAGCGCTGAAAAGACGCGGCATAGTTGTCGTGCGCGACCTCCTGGAACGAGGTCCCATGCGTGTAGTGCCCTTTGTAGCGCGGATGGTCGATGGATGCGCACGCGTAACGCACGCTCTTGAAGCGCAGGAAATCCGTGATTTGACGGTCGGACCACGCGTCCGTCAGCGGGCCCGCGCGCAGAAAAGCGAAACCGCCGTCGATCGTGAAATTCGCGTCGACAAGCCGTCGCGCCGCATTCAGAAAGGGCCAGTAGTCCGGAACATCCGCCGGAATGATGGCCCACTCGGCCGTGTATGACGCGCCCGGGCGCAGGACGAGGCTGTTGTCGGCGATTCCGGCTTTACCCTCCGCCGCGAAATTGGCAATGTGTACCCGGAACACGTCGTCCAGCGGCAGCAGCCCTATTCCCAGCCGCTCCGTCGCGGCAAACGTGGTCGGGTTGGACGGGTCTGACCGCGATCCGCTGTTGCCGCCCTGTTCGAGTCCCGACAGCCACAGTTTTCGCAGCCGGCCGCCGAGCACCACCTGATGCCGGTGCATAAGAGGCAGGTTTGCGTCCGTCTTGTTGCTCCAGGTGTCGCGAATGACGACAGCCTCCGGACGGCCAAGGCTCTGCGCGCCGTCCTCCGGTTCCCGCCGTTCGATGACGCGCTCGTGGCCGAAACGGGAACACCCACCATGTACCCATGTGCCATCGGGTGTCGAGAACTGGCTCTCGATGCGGAAGGACTCGCCGTTCACGACAACTTCCAAGGCGGCTTCCGGCTCTTCTCTGACCTCGAACGCGGCAACTTGCGTGCGCGGCTCGATGAACGGCAGTGCCCCGGTTGGCGCTGCCGCCTTTTCCTTCGCCGCGGGCGGCGGCACGCGAAACAGCAATTGCCCGTTCGCCGCGATGAGCGTATTCGTCACGGACGCCGGGGCCGCATGCTCGATGGTGAGCACATTCTCACCCGAACGCACCAGCGCGGTCACATCCCACTCAAACACACAGGCCTTGACGCCGTCGAGCAGGCCGTAATGCGGGTCGGCATCCACGCTGGTGAAATCCGGCGCGTAGAAGATGTTGAACACATTGGCGCCGCACGTCGAGTACACGTCGCCGCCCCGCGCCTTCACGCGCGCGGGCTTGTTGGCGAGCATGGCCGCCGTCACCGGCTCGCTGTTCAGCGTCAGGCGCAGCGCGCCGGTGAATCCCGCGGGCCTCTCAAAATCGAGCCGCGCATCCATGGACAGGACCGCCCGCCTCCCCTCCGGAACACCCCCCACTCCGAATGTGCACGTCTGCTTGCCTCCCTGCTCCACGCGCAGCCCTTCGAAAACGCGCAGCGGCGGCTCCGCGGCGGGTGCGGCGCCGTCCGCCTGGGCCAGCACCGCCGGGCACAGCCGGGAACGCACGAGGCCCCAATTCGCGGAGGAGATCGTCATAAGCGATTCCTGCCGCGGCTCCGCGCAATCTGTGTCCGACAGGCCCGCTTCAATGCGAAGCGCCGTGCCAGTTTCCGGACGAGTCACACCCAAAACGGCCCACGGTATCGCCGCTTCCAGCGCGTACCCCGTTGCTGTACGCCTGGCCGCTACGGCAATGCCCGCGACGGACGCGCCCACCGGGCGATAGACATACGCTTCCGGAGGACAGTCCACGAGTGGGTCGCCGGAGACCCCGAAGTTGCCAGGGCTCAGCGCAATCTGAAACTGAGCCGCGCCGAACGCATCGCGCGCGGGCTCCAGCTGCGGCTGCGCGTCCAGGTAGAGTTCGACGTGGTCGCCGCGCCACATGCCATCGCCGCGCTGCGTCTGGCGCAGGCTGTCATCGGTCACGTGAACCGCCACAAACAACGATTCCGTGCGCCACGCCAGATGTACAGCGCCGCTCAGGTCTTCCGGGCCGCGCCAACTGCTCGCGCCCCAGACCGCCTGCTCAGGCTGGTCAATCGCAATGGCATTCGGAACCACCGCCCAATCGTCCAGCGCGCCATCAACCGCAATGGGCGGGTCGGGACGCAGCGGAATCACGATAACGTCGGGCGTCCGTGCGGCGGCAACAAGACACAGGCAAGCCAAGGTTGAAATCATCACGGGACCACCTCGCGTCTTAGAAACGGGTTCCAGCGCAATTCAAGAATGACATAACCACGTTTGCCCCGGATATTTCAAACGGGCGCGCCTCCCTGTTTTGACACGTGGAGGGAACCGGAACATAATGCGGCAATCGTGCGCCGCGTTCGAGTCGTGAACTATGCCCGCACCAAGGCAGGGATGGGGGCTTGCGGGGGTCTTCATCCGCGAACAGCCGCGGAAGGGAGTTGTTGAAATGAGCCAAAAACAATGGTACGAGACGCTTTTCGAGAACTATGCGCAAAAATACGACCAGGAATGCTTCACGCAAGGAACGCTGGGGGAATGCGACTTCATTGAACGGGAACTTCAATACGACAAGTCGCAGAAGGTCCTGGACGTCGGCTGCGGGACGGGCAGGCACGCGATCGAATTGACGAAGCGGGGCTATCGCGTGACGGGCGTCGATTTGTCCGAATCACAGCTTGCGGCGGCGCGCGCGAAGGCCGGCGCACAGTCCCTGGACATAGATTTCAGGCGCTGCGACGCAAGGCAGTTGCCGTTTCACGCGGAATTCGACGCGGCGATCATGCTTTGCGAAGGCGCATTCCCGCTGATGGAAACAGACGAGATGAATTTCGAGATACTGAAAGGGGTAACGCGAGCTCTGAAGGATCAAGGGAAGTTTCTATTCACTACGCTGAACGGCTTGTTTCCCCTCTATCACAGCGTGGAGGCGTTCTGCGCCGAATCAGGGGGGCCCGGCAACGCCACCTACCGGAGCAATACCTTTGACTTGATGACGTTCCGCGACTTCAACGTCACCGAATTAATTGATGACAACGGAAGCAAGCTAACGCTTCACTGTAACGAGCGCTACTACGTCCCGAGCGAGATTACGTGGCTTTTGAAGACGCTCGGGTATGCTTGCGTGAATATATTCGGCGCAAAACTGGGCGCCTTTTCCAGGGACGACAAGCTCACCACCGAGGACTTCGAGATGCTCGTCGTTGCGCGGAAGGCATAACCGGCCCGGAGCGCCGCGCCGGGCGGAATTCACAGGTAGCCCAGTGCTTTCAACGACTGCACGGCTTCTTCGCCCAGGAAGTCCTTATCCTCGACGACGACGCCCATTTGTTCCCGCAGCCGCTCTTGCGCGGCGACGGCCTCATCGAGCAATTGCCTGCCGCGCGCCAGGTTCTCCGCGTCCTCCGAAACAAGGGAATTCATTTCGCGGGGGTCCTGTTCGAGATTGAACAGCATCTCGTGCCCGGAGATCTGACCCCGCACGTACTTCATGGGCCCGAACACGACGCTTTCCGCACGGTCCTGAAAAAGGGTCGCGCCACTGTACACCGGCGTCTCCTGATACCCGGGCGGCGCGGCGCCGAGTGCTTCTGCAAAGGACGGCGCCAGCCCCCGCGCGGTCGCGGGCCGGACGCCGCACAGGTCGAGAACGGTGGGCAGGATAGCCTGCGTAGAAACGCGGGCATCGACCGTTCCGGCCCCGCGGCTTCCCGGCAGCTTGACCAACAACGGCACCTGCACCAATTCGTTGTAGAGCGTGTGCCCGTGCTCGAACCGGTCATGGTCCCAGAACTCTTCGCCGTGGTCGGCGGTCAGCACGATAAGCGTGTCATCGTATAGCCCAAGTTCGCGCAGCGCGTCCAGCAACCGGCCGATTTCGGCGTCAACGTAGCGCACGTCGCCCTCGTAGAGCGCGCGAATCCACGCGCGTTCCTCCGCGCTCCGCGCGACACATCCCACACGGCCGCGCGTGACATCGCTGAAATGATCGCCCTGTTCGCGCAGTTTCGGGCCGGCCGGCAGGTACGCTTCCGGCGGCGCATAGGGAATGTGCGGCTCGAGGTAATGCACCCAGAAGAAGAAATCCTCCCGGGCGTGGTCTTTCAGCCAGGAAATGGCATGCTCCGTCAGTTCGGTGGAAGCAGGCTTCTCCGAGACAGACCCCGTCAGCCAGCGCGGGAGCCCCAGTCCGAAATGCTTGACCGGGGCCGATTCCCGCGGGAACCAAGTGTACTCATGGAACCCCCGATTGAGTTTGCTGCGGGGCAGAAGGAAACCGTTGAAGCCGAGTCCGGCAGTCCGGTACCCGGCCGCCGCGAAGCACTCGGCCATGGTGGGCACTTTGTCCGGCAACGCATGCGTGCCGTCCGTGAGCAGGTGAACCCGCGGCGGCAACCCCGTCAGTATCGATGCGACCGAGGGATAGGTCCACGGCGCGGTGCTGAACGCATTGGAGAATATCGCGCCGTCGCGCGCGAACGCGTCTATGCGCGGGGTGCTGTCCTGTCTCGCGCTGTAACACCCCAGCGCGTCCCGGCGCAGCGTATCCACGGTGATGAGCAGGATACGCTTTATCGCGTGGTCCGCGGCAGAAAGGGCTGGCGCCGCTGGCGCGCGTTCCGCTGGCAGCGCAAGACCCCACGGCAGCGGCGCGCACACGGCCGCGGCCACCGCGGCCAGCGCCGCGCCCAGCAGGCGAGGCGACCTGCCAAGCCGCCAGATAAGCACCCCCCCAACGACAGCGGCGGCCGCACACGCGCCCCAGAACACGCCGCCGCCCGCTTCCGCGAATGCGCGGCCTCTCGCCCACGTCGCGACGGCCCATACGCCGAGCACGAAGACGACTATGGTGAAAACCCGCGGACTGAGAGCAACCGGACCGCGCCTGCGGGTCACTTTCGCGTACACGAGACTCGTGACTCCCGCAATTATGAACGAAATGGCCGCGAAATCCGTGAGCAATAACTGCCGATGTTCCCTGTATTTGTCGGTGTAGGTAAATACGAGGTCGAGCGACTGCACCATGAAATCGAAGAGCATCAAAAACGAGAGCAGGAAGAAGAGCGCGATCCCCGGCCGGACTCCGCCCAGAAACACGACGAAGAAATGGAGGAGCAGCCAGGCAAGGATGGCTACGAGCAGCAGGATTGCCGTCACGACGGAAAACCGCTGCGCGAATTCCACAAAGGGCATCGATGCAAGCGGGTCGCTCGTGGAATAGTAGGTAAGGACTTCGATGGACGCCATGCCCAGGCAAGCCAGAAAACACCACATCAGCGCACTGCGCAAGGTCGAAAACGCCTGAATCGTCACGATACGTTCTCCTCTTGACGGCACGAAAGGTCGTGCGGCAGCCCAGGACACCCCCGGGCTTCACGGTCAGGCCCGGTACACCCGGCACTCGTGATTCCGACCGCATTCTTATGGGCAGCCCGCACATCGTATAACCACAGGTGGGTTCCATGGCAGACACAAAGCCGGCCGCCCCACACCACCGGATACGCAACGGCAAGCTCCCGGTTCTCCGAATCCGCTTCGAAACCGCTGACAATCTCGACCTGGTCCCTGCCCGGCCGTGTCAATCGCATCTCGCCTTCCTGAGTCAGACCATAGCACATGCCGTCCGCCCAAATAAGCGACATTTTCGCCATCTCCGCGTCGTGAAACAACGTCGTTCCGCTCAAAAGGCCCGCGGAAGAAAACGCCTTGCCGCTCGAGCGGCACGCGCGCCCATACGGGCGGCCCTCCAGCAGAGTAGCGCCACCGTCAGCATGAAGCGCAACAGCAGGGCCGCATGAAACGGGTCAGACTGCTTCCTGCGCGGAATTGAACGCTCTCCTTCACGCCAAGGCATCTGGAAAGCGGATATCGAATCACAGGGCGGCGCGATTTGGCAAATCATCCTATTGACAGAGCGATAATAGAAGCACTTTGGCGGCAAAGATGGTAAGAGCGGTCTTGACAAGACACGGGGTGAACTCTACGCTAAAGGACAAGCTGGCAATGGGAGACGTTTTTTGGGACGTGTGCCGGCCTTTTCCGGGGATTAACCTATGCCTGACCATGCGCCGCACCATTCGGAACGGCTTATCGTTGTGGTGGTCGCAATAGACACCTTCGACGACCCCGAGGTCTTGGACCTGAATTGCGCCGTGAATGACGCGGAAAGCGTCGTGCATGCCCTGTCGTCGACACACCCTTCGCATCGCCTGCTCATGCGTGTGCTGGCCTCTCCCCCGCGCATTGAAGGCGCGCTCGAACCGACGCGTTCCAATGTGCTGCAAGCCATCGAGTGGGCGGCGGCCGAAGCGCGGGCGGACGATACCCTCATGCTCTATTTCGCCGGCCACGGCGGCCTCCATCAGGGGCGGCTCTTTCTCCTGCCCAAGGATGGGCGCTGGGGGGTGACCGGCGCCGGGGCACCGGAATCGGCCCTGGTGTTTCTGGATGACATGCAGTCTTACTTCACGGATCATCCGTGCGCCAGAAGGGTCATGTTCGTGGACTGCTGCCAGGATCCGCTGCAACAGAACAATGTCCCGGTACCCGCGACCGGCGCGGTCTCGCAACCGGCGAATTCCCGGGACCTGGACATGGGAAACAGGTTCGCGGCCGCACAATCGCAGTGCGCACCCCAGCTGCGCGCGGAGGGGTGGACCGTCGTCCTCTCTTGCAGTCCAGGGGAGCGTTCGCTCGAAGACCCGCACTGGGGCCATCACGGGATATTCTCGCATTTTCTGGCGGCTGGGCTCTGCGGAGAAGCCGACTTGGACCGCGATTCGGTCGTGTCGCTGGGTGAACTGGTGCAGTATCTGGCGAACCGCGTGCCCGCGCAGGCCGCGGCCCTTCTCACGGAATCGAGGGAGAACTGCCCCCGCGACGGCGGCAGACACATGGCGCAGCAGAGCCAGATGCCCGCGGTTGTCTGGGCAGGCCCCGCATTTGTCCCGCTCACGCGGACCATCGACGAAGGGCGCGCGCCGTTCAGCCGCGACGTACTGCGCGTCTGGCCCCGGTTTCTTCGCGAAAACCTCCCCTATGCGCTGCCCGTTCAAGGCATGCTCCGGTACGGAATCGGCGTCCTCTACGGCGCCGTTATGGCCGTCACCGCGGGGCTGGCTCTCCCGTTCCAAGCGTACGGCGCCACCCTCGGCGTCTCCCTTGTCCTGGGCGCCCTGAGCGGGTTCCTCTGGCACGCGGCATATGGGTTGATTGCGGCTTCGCTACAGACTCGCTGGCACGCCGGCGGGTATTTCGCCGGCGGAATACTCCTGGCCTGGCACGGTGTTGTCCTGGTCTTTCTCGCCTGTTGCTGGGCGGCCGCCGCAACTCTTGCCGCGGGAGAAGCCGTTCTTGCGAGCGCCGGCCTCAACCTGTTCGCGGTCATCGCCATTCTGGTGCTGTTTGCGTTCAACTCCATACAAGCTAACGCGAGCCTCGCCTGCCTCGCGGAACGCAACGAGCGCGTGGTATTGCGCCGAGCCTTCATGCAATTGGAAGAACGATGGATGCTCGCGGACCTGCCGAATCCCATTGCCATGGTCAGCGCGCACCCGCGTCTTGTGCAGTACTTGGCCCTCGCATGCAGCGTGGGGCCCTTCCTTCACGCGGTCCACGCGATGCTGGTACAATCCGAAACAGCGCAAAGCGGATGGCCGGTCTTTCGCGATGTGCTCCTGCTCATCCTGATACATTGGCCCGTGCCGTGGTTCGGCGCGGGGTATCACGCCATTCGCGCCCAGTTGCTGCCTGACCGGTGAGAGGAACCTTGCCCATGGAACACGCGTGGATGATGAAACGGCTGCTCGGCCTGCAACTGGCCCTGGCTTTGACAGGTGCCGTCGCGAATTCCCTTTTCAACGGCTCGTGGAAGGCCCCGGCCTCCCTGGTCTACGACGTGCCCGCGAGCATGGTCACCTTCGGCTTTATCGCGCAGGTGCTCATCGAACTGTTCCGGGAAGGGCCCCGCGGCTACACCGTCCTCCGTCTGGTCATGTTCCTTGCGATGTTCGCCGTCACGGCGGGCAGACAGTTCCTCGGGTGGAGCATATCAGGGCATCTCAGTTGCGCTCTGGCCGTAGCGCTGGTCCAGGCCGCTGACCCGCGCCTCTTCCTCACCGAACGCGTGCTCTACTGCGTGCCCGTGCCGATTGTCCTGTATTTCCGGTGGACAGCCGGCGACTACAACACCCCCTCCGGAGATGCCAATCACTGGCAAACCTATAACGCCGTCTTGTTCGCGCTCGCGTGGGCAGTCCCCGTGATCGCGGCCGGACGCCTCACGAAATATTCGTGACAACACCAGGATTGTTCGAGACTGGCCACCGCGGTTCACCGCGCGCGAAATGCGTTCAGGCGTCGATAGATCTTCTTGTTCTTCCTGTAAAGTTCCACAAATTCCCGGAATTGCCGGTCGTACACTTCCCGTGTTTCCGGCCGGGGCGCATAGAGCGCCTTATGCCGCACGATGCGCGGCACGTCGTCCAACGCAATCAACCCCAGCCCCAGGAATGCAATGAACGCCGCGCCCAGCACGTTCACCTGGATCGGGTCCGCCATCTGGCGGATGGGGCGGCGCATCACGTCCGCGAAGATCTGGCACCACACGTCCGAATTTGCGCCACCGCCCGCCAGCGTAATCGCTTCCAGCGGCCTCTTCAGGAAACGCTCCACCGGCGCCAGAAGCCACCGGTTATTGAACGCTACTCCCTCGAAGACCGCCCGGATAATGTCTTCCCGCGAGTTTTCCAGCGACAGGTTGTGAATCGCGGCCCGGATATAGGGGTCCTCGACAGGCGAGCGCTCGCCGTAACTCCATGGCGTGAAGATGACCCCGTTGCTGCCCGGAGGCGTCTTCTCCGAGATGCGATCCATGATCTTATAGACGTCCGGGACTTGCGCCTCCGCGAGCAGTTCGTCCTTGTGATACAGAACCTTGTCCCGGAGAAAGGTCAGGTTGCCGCCCGCCGTAGCCTGCAGCGCAATCATCAGGTACCGCCCGGGAAACGCACAGGGCACCGACGCAATTGCGGAGAACGGGTCCGTCTTCTTGAAGGGCACATGCGCGGCCAGCCACGAAGACGTGCCGATATACAGGTGCGCCTCGTAATCGCGCACGGCGCCCGAGCCTACCGCGGCCGCCGTGGTGTCAATCGCGCCCGCCACGACAGGGACGCTGGACGGCAAACCAAGCGCATCCGCGACGTCCGGCTTGATCGTGCCGATGACCTCCGTGCACGGGACAATATCGGGAAACTTCTCGCGCGCGATGCCGCTGTTACGCACCAGAACATCACTGTAGGTAATCCGGGCGGAATCCCGGTTGTCGGTCACCCAGGAGGTAAGGATGGAATCGCCGGTCGCCACGCACCTGCCCGTCAACCGCAGATTCATGTAGTCTAGCACGTTGAGGAACTTCGCGGTCCTGGCGTAGACGCCGGGAAACTCGTATTTGATGAGCAGCATGTGGGCGGCGGGGTCTTTCCCGGTCAATGACGGCACACCGCCGGTCAGCCGGATCCAGCGGTAGAGCCGCACCGGGCCAAAGCCGGCAACCGTGACCCAGCCGCGCGTGATTTTTTTCAGGTGTTCCACTCCCCGCGTATCCATCCACAACACGCAGGGCCGCAGCGCGTTTCCTTCGGCATCCACGGCGACCGTGCCTTCGCCTTGGGTACTGCAACAGATGGCGGCGACCTGGTCCGGCGAGGCCGCGCCCTGCCGCAGCAGCCGTTGGCTCGTGCTGAGAAACGCCGACCACCATGCCTCGGGGTCTTGCTCCGCCCCGCCGTTGGCGAAGAGGTTGGTGGCAACGGGCTCGAATTCCCATCCCGCCATTTCGCCGTTTATGGAAACCAGCGCCGTCTTGCATCCGGAAGTGCCCAGGTCAACGGCCAGCACGTACTTGTCAGCGCTTGGCACGGGTCTCTCCTCTTCGCCGGTCTTCTATGCCCAGGCAGGTATGAGCGGCGCTACTTCTGCTTCCATTGTCTGGAGTACTTGCGGAGGAAGAACTGATGCATGAGAGCGGCTTCGAAATAGTTGATGCCCTTTGCGCCGCCCAGAAATTCCGCTTCTATAAATGCCTTGCATCCTTTTTCGAGCACCTGGCAGCACAGGAAGGCCTCGTCCAGGTCGCGGCCCAGGCAAATGGCGCCATGATTCGCCATCAGCGCGGCCATGCGCCCGCGCAATGCGCGGACCGTGGCGCGCACGATCTTCTTCGTGCTCGGCAGCGCATAATCGGCCACACGCACGCCCGGGCCGATCAACTGCGCGATGTCGTCCAGGATCGGCGGCAATTCGCGCCGCGCGGCGGCGAGCGTCGAAGCATTCGGAGAATGCACATGGATGACCGCGCCTATCTCCTTGCGCTGGCGGTACACCTCGAGATGCAGTCCCTTTTCGCTCGACGGTTTCGGCCCTTCGTAGGCGCCCGTGGCGAGGTCGACGAGGGGCATATCCTCGTCTGTGAGCGCGGCATAGTCCGCGCCGCTCGGCGTGATGATGACCTGGCCGCCGAGACGCACGCTCACATTGCCCCACGTGCCGACCACGAGGCCTGCCCGCACCAGGCGCGTGCCCATTTCGCGCACCGCCGCCCGCGCTTGCCGTACGTCGTTCATACCGCTGCTTCCTTGTTGAGTGCGGAGCGGTCCACATGGTCCATAACCCGCTCGAACCGCGCCAGCGCGTCGTCGATGACGTCGTCCGTGTCGGCCATGCTCGTATAGAGCCGGCTGCCCGCCAGCGTGATGATCCCTTCCGCCAAGTACGCTGCGCCGTATTCCTCCATCGCGTGCTTGCGCGCCTTGATCTCCTTCAAAACGCGCAGAATATGCAGGTACTCGAGTTTGACGAACATGCCGCCAACCGTCTCGAGATGGCAAATGGAACCCTGATTGTACGCGACGAACGGCAGGCCGAGCCGCTGTATCAGGCCGTTCAACCCGCGGGTGAGCCGGTCGCCCGCCAGCCCCGCCTTGCGGCACGCGCCGGTCCGCTCGATCTCGCGAATGGCAAAGTAGCCTGCCGCGGCGCTCAGCGGGTTCGCCGCGAGCGTGCCGCCGACGTAAGCGCGCTTCTTGCCGCTCTCCAGACCCGCCGCCATGAGCAGGATCAGGTCGCGCCGCCCCCCCACGCCGCCCGCCGCGGGATACCCGCCCGCCACGACCTTGCCGAAGATGGTGAGGTCGGGCTGCACGCCGAAGTAGCCTTGGGCGCCACCCAGGCCGATTCGAAAACCCGTGACGACTTCATCAAAAATGAGCAGCGCGCCGTACTTGTCACACAGGCGCCGCACTTCCGCGTTGTGGTTCTTGTCTACAGGCCAGGTGCCGCTTTCCGGGCCGACCGGCTCCACGATCACCGCTGCCGTGCCGCCGCGCAGCCGGTTCAGGAACAGCCGCCGCTCCAGCGATTCGATGTCGTTCGGGGCGGCTTCCGTGGTGTATTTGACGCAAGCCCGCGGGATGCCGTGCGCCTCGAAACGGCCGCTGCGCGGGATCTTGAGGCTGTAGACCATCTGGTCCGACCAGCCGTGATAAGCGCCGCCCATCTTGACCACATAGTTCTTGCGCGTGGCCAGGCGCGCCACGCGGATCGCCGCCATCACGCTCTCGGTGCCGCTGCCCAGCATGCGGAACATCTCGACCGCGGGCATGTGCCGCGCAATCTCCTTCGCGATCTTCAATTCAAACTCGTGAAACAGGCCCGTGACCGGCCCGCTCTTTCGCAGCAGCTCGATCACCGGCTCCAGCACGCCCGGCGGATTCGAGCCCAGAACCGTCGGCCCGCCCGCCTGCAAAAAGTCGATGTACCGGTTCCCGTCGAGGTCGTAGAGGTACGGTCCTTCGGCCCGGTCAATCACCAGTGGAAACGGATAGTTGAACGAGAGGTTGTGCTGCACCCCGCCCGGGATGAAATCCTTCGCCTCCGTGATCATCGCCTTGGACATCGCGCATTGCGTGTCCAACCGGTCCAGATACGCCTGCAGCGCATCCCGCCGGATCGTTACCGGCGGCAGCGACATCAGAGTATCCAGCTTGCGGTAGATTTCCCGAACGTCGGGGTATTCCGAGATAGCGTACGACATGAGACTCCCTTGCTGTTGACGGTCCCTTATCATGCCATGCGGGGTGGTATGCCAGTCCACCATCGCGGCTGTCCCCATGCGGCGGCAAAGTTTATGCCGCGGGAACGGTTATACTATGCAGTCGGCAACGGGCCGCCGCTTACCTCGGAGATGCAGTCTGTGAGCAACCGTGATCTTCAGACAAGACGGCAGATCGATTGGACGGACCTGAAATTCGCGATTTGGCTAGGGGTCATTGCGGCAACAGTCAGGCTGTTGGAACTGAAGTTTCCCAGTTCGCACTTCAGCAGAACAACAACGGACGTCATAGCCTCGGCGCTCACGGTCGGCTACATCCTCGCACGAGCCCGGCGCCAGCCGGAAAAGATGGACGGCTGGGGCATTACCACCCGCCTCACGTTGCCGGCCCTGCTCGCCGGGCTTGCACTGCTTGGGCTGTCCGTCGCCATGCTGGCCGTTGCCGGAATCCTGGTTGCCGGGAAGATCTCATTCGAGCCTGCTTTTGTGCCGCAAATGATCGAGTACCTTCCGGCCGGATTCCCTCAGCAGTTTGTGCTGTGTTCGATAGGCTTGACCTCGCTCGCGACGCTGCGGCCGCTTCGCGGCCCGTGGCGCTTGCCCCTCGCCGTGGGGCTGGCTTTCAGCCTCGCGCATTTTTGGACTCCCGCCCGCATTCCAGGCACTATTGTGCCGGTTCAGATGCTCATTACATTCCCCGCGGGCTTTGTCGCCGCCTTCTATTTCCTGACGTTCCGGAACATTCTGCCGCTGACGGCCAGCCATGCCGTTCTTTACCCGCTGCTGCACAACTGGATCGAGTCGCACCTGTAGCGCGTTCCGTTACGCATTACACGCGTTACCGCGGCACCGCGGCACCGCGGCACCGCGCGGCGGCGGCACCGGCGCATGCGGATATTGAACCGGGCCCGGGCGCTCTGGTCAAATGCGGTTCGGAGGCATTGTCTCCATAACGGCAAATAGCACACGCGGCCGCGCGTATCCCCGTGCCGGGGACGATGTTCGGCGGCACGGGTCATCTGTTCGCCGCACGCCAACACAGTCACGACCCAGGGAGAATTCAACCATGAGCCATGCACGCCTGACCACGCGCCGTCAATTCCTGCGCGGCGCGGCCGCCGCAACCGCCGCGACTGCTGCCCCGTATCTCATCCCCGCCCGCGCGTTGGGCAAGGACACAGCCGCCCCGGCAAGCGAGCGGATAACGCTGGGTGTCATCGGGATGGGCCCGCGCTGCAGGTACGTGCTGCCGCAGATGCTCGAACAGCCCGACATTCAGTGTATCGCCGTGGCGGATGTCCAGGCCAGCCGCCGCGACGCGGCAAAGGAATTCGTGAACAAGCATTACGGCAACACGGACTGCGTCCTGTATCGCGATTTCCGCGAACTGCTCGAGCGCCGGGACATCGACGCCGTGCTTGTCGCCACGGGCGACCGCTGGCATGCCACCGCATCCATTCTCGCCGCGCAAGCCGGAAAGGACGTGTATAGCGAGAAGCCTTGCGGGCTGACCATCGGCAACTGCCAGGACCTGGCCGACGCCATCAAGAGCACGGGCCGCGTGTTTCAGGCGGGGACGCAGCGGCGCAGCGTCGACAACTTCCGCAAGGCTGTCCAACTCGCGCAATCGGGCAGGCTCGGCCGGATTCACACGCTCCATGCCAGCGTGTACACGCCGGAGATCAGGACTGCGTGGCTGCCGGGGGAACCAACGCCTGACCCGGACGTCGTCGACTGGAACATGTGGCTGGGCCCCGCGCCGTGGCGGCTCTACAACAGCGAGTATGTCAAAGGCGGCTGGCGGGGCTACTATGATTTCGATTCCGGCGCGCGCCTGTTGGACTGGGGCGCGCACACCGTCGACCTGTGCCAGTGGGCAAACCAGGCTGATGACACAATGCCCGTCTCTTTTGAACCCGGCGAAAAGGGGATCACGGCGACCTATGCCAATGGCGTCAGGCTGATGATTCATTTCCTGGAAACCCCCTTCGAAAAGCGGCCGGGATGGATCCAGGAGTTGGGGACGTGTCCCGTCCGTTTCGAAGGCGACGAAGGCTGGGTCGAGACCGGCGACAGCGGCGGCATGGAGGCCCAGCCCGCGTCATTGAAGCAAGAGCTGCCTCAGCCGGCCAAGGGCGAGCCCGGCCTCGATGTCCAGGCGCACGCCCGGGACTTCTTCGACTGCATCAAGTCACGCAAACCTGCGGCGGCCAACGCGGAGGT
>JAGMZX010000037.1:0-2254 GCA_018005585.1 Candidatus Hydrogenedentota bacterium
CCCGGGGTCTCCGCCTCTTGTGCCGGAAGCGGGGCCGTGGCGCTCAATGCGAGGCACAGCAGGAAAAGCGTCTTAGTCGCGCGCGTCACGGGCTCGTTCCTGCAAATGTTGCCGCAGCCGCTGAATATCCCCGCGCAGGGCCGCAATCTCATCATCCGGACCGGAGGCCGATTCCGTTTCACTTGCCAGGTTGGCGCGCAGACGTTCCAGAAAGCGTTTCGACGGGGCGGGAAGTCCCCCGTCCGGACCGGAACCGGCCAGAAACGTCTCGGCGTCAAACTCCGTGATCAGTTGGGCCGTGTTTTGAGCGACCGCGATGAGCAGGACCCGGTCTCCCGACCGCACGTAATGCAGGCACACGCGAGGCGTCAGGTACAGCCGGCCCAGCACCTCGCCGTATTGCTGCCCGGCCAGCAACGGGGTGCGGCGGCCGGCCTTCCGCAGCAAATACACGCCGGCCAGGATGCCGGCACAAATCAAACAGAGCCACATAAGCGCCTGGAGCACCCGCCGCGAGAGGCCGGCATCTTCCGTAACCGCCGCCGCGCCCGGCGCCCCGGTGCCGCCCTCATACTCGCGGTCCAGCCGCGCCATATAGGCTGGCCTGTCCACTGTGGAAGCAGGCTGTGTAGCCTCAGGCGGTCCAAGCTGCGGCGGGGGCTGCGGAGGAGGCTGCGGAGGAGGAGCCGGCGCATAGCTATTCAGCGGCAATCCCTCCGCGGGTTTCGTGGATTCGCCCGGCACGGACGGCGTTTCCAGGAACATCTTTGCCGCCGGCACAAAAGACGCGCGGTCACGCGGCGCCGGCCGGGATTCCTGCGCGGCTGTGCTGAAGGCCATTACCAGCAGGGCAAGTCCGGCTGCGGGAACAAGAGACTTCATAGTTCATAGTTCCCCCGGGGATTAATGATCTCGGCGATACGCACATGCAACGAATCGCCCAACACGACGACTTCCCCCTTGGCAAAGGGGATGCCATTGACATAAAGGTCAATCATCTCGCCCGCTATCTTGTCCATCGCCAGGACGCTGCCGCGCCGCAGTTCCAGAACATCACGAACGAGCAAGGAGCAGTTGCCCAAGTTCGCGGTCACGTTCAGTCGCACATGGCGCAAGTCTGTAACGGACAAGTGCTCGGTAGCGCCCGCAACCGGAGTCAGTTCGCTCTCATAAGGCGGCCCGGGCGCGCCGGCATGTGGGTCAGTTTGGCTCATTGCTCGACCAGCGTGTATTTCCGGTGCAACACCTTCGTAACGGCCAAGTCCATCGCGGGTGCGCATTCCTTCAACAAGGCATTGGCCTGGCGCAAAGCCTCTTCGCGCACCAAGTCCTTCTCCAGCGGGTCGCTTAGCTGGCGATGCGTCCTGGAAGAATAGAGGTCCACGAGCATTCCCTCGAAATGGGGCCGGTTGGCCTCGATCACCTGAACGGTCTCCGGATTCTTGCACGCCAACGTAATGGAAAGGATGAGGATCGGCGAGGTGCCGTCCGGGTCATCAGGCAACCCCGTCACCTGCAGGTCCTTGAACTCGACGAAATTGGTGCCGGGCCCCGTCTGTGTCTGGCTTTCACCGCCGTCGCTTACCATGGGCCGGATAACGAACAAGAACAGCGTCAAGGCAATGACGGCGGAGAGCATAGCGATGATAGCGATGACGAGCCAGAGCGCGAGCCCCGAATTATGCGCCCGGTGTCCCGACCGTGCCTCTCGTTTCATGACGGATCACCTCCGTTCCAGAGTCGAAAAATCCACACCACCCGGCTCGGGCTGTTCCGTTACGCCGCCTTGCGTCTCGAACCGCTCCTTGATGGTCCTGACGCGCTCCCGCTCCACGATACCGCGAATAAAGACATCGACCCGCCGGTTCGCGGCCTGGCCCGCCGGGGTGTCGTTCGGAGCGACCGGCTGCCCGTCGCCGCAGGCGACAACCTCCAACTGATTCAGGGGAACGCCGCCTTGTGCGGCCAAGCGCCGCGCCACCGCATCGGCGCGCCAGTAGCTCAGGTCATGATTATCCCGATAGCGCACGCTGGTTATCAAGGGGCTGTTGTCCGTATGACCACGGACCTCGATAAACGCGGCGGGAAGGTCTGCCAGCAGCGCCGCTATTTCCTGGAGGATTGGCGCCGCGGCGGGCTTCAGGTCGGCGCTGGCCGGGTCGAACAGGACCGAGTCGGGCAGAGTGAGCCGGATGCCGCCGGTGGCGTCGTAGTCGATCTGCACCATCTCCGCGCGGCCCGTAATCTGCAGGCG
>JAGMZX010000037.1:2354-27788 GCA_018005585.1 Candidatus Hydrogenedentota bacterium
CCGCGGCGGGCTTCAGGTCGGCGCTGGCCGGGTCGAACAGGACCGAGTCGGGCAGAGTGAGCCGGATGCCGCCGGTGGCGTCGTAGTCGATCTGCACCATCTCCGCGCGGCCCGTAATCTGCAGGCGGCGGCGCAGTTCGCGGGCCAGTTTTTCCGCCTCTTCGTCCGCGCGCCTGGAGACGCGGGGCACCGGATTGATAACGAACTTGTTAGCGGGCAGCACGCCGAGGGCGCCTTGAAGGGAGGTCATCGCGTCCTTGAAGTCCTCCTCGCTGATGGTCGAAAAAGAAACAAGCAGCACAAAGAAGGTAAGCAGGAGGCTCATCATGTCGCCGTAGGTGACTACCCAGCCCGGCACAGTGGGCTCTTCGGGCCCTCTCTTCTTTTCTTTTCCGGCCATGCTATTTGCGACCAGCCGCCGATTGCAGCGGCGCGATGCGCGCCCGTACGCTCGGCGACACAAACGCCTTCAGCTTCTGCTCGACCACGCGGGGGTTGTCTCCCGATTGAATCGAGAGAATGCCCTCAATGGTGATTTCCTTGCTCAGCAGTTCGAGCGCAGTGCGCACTTTGAGCTTGCCGGCCGCGGGCAAGAAGATGACGTTGGCCAGCAAGGCACCGTACAACGTGGTGATAAGCGCAACCGCCATGCCTTGACCGATAAGCGACGGGTCGTCAAGGGCAACCAGCATTTGGATGAGACCGATGAGCGTGCCGATCATGCCGAACGCCGGCGCAAAGGTGCCCATGGTGATCAGGATGGACTGTCCCATGCCATGGCGGTCTTCCATAAAGGCGATTTCCGTCGTCAGAATGTCCTTGATCAGTTCCGGGGCCGTCCCGTCAATGGCCAGTTGGATACTGCGCTGCAGGAATTCGTCCTCGGCCTGCGCGGCATGGCTCTCGAGCGCGAGAATGCCTTCACGCCGCGCGACCGTCGCGAAATGAACCATTTTCTCAATGAGCTTCTCCGGGGGGGTAACCCTGTGGATGAAGGCGTTCTTGAGCGTGTTGAACACGCTCAGTACGTCGCTCAAGGGGAAATTGATCAGTGTTGCGGCAAGGGTGCCCCCCACTACGAGCACGAAAGAGGGCACGTTCCAGAAAATAGCGACGGCGCCCCCGAGCAGGATCGTGATGACGACCAGTGCTATACCGGCCAGCAAGCCGATAATCGTTGCTATATCCATGAGTTTTCCATTGCCCCATGTGCGAGCCGTATTCTAGCATTGGAGCGGGAATACGTCCACCACGCCAAGCAGTCCGGCATGTTCTGGTCCTTACGCGGCGCCAACGCCATCATCGCATGGCGGTGCGCCCTGGCTTCCAACCGGTACGAGAACTTCCGGGAGGACCGACGCGCCGCTACTCCTTGGAAGACCCCATTTCGTGACGCGTACCCATAGGGCCGCGCCGGTTCCCGGCCGCGAAACCGGGAACCGGCGCACAAGTCACTCACGGTTCAACGGCCTAACGCCCGAGGTTAACCGTCTCCTGCAGCAGCGTGTCCGCTGCGCTGATGGTCCGCGCGTTAGCCTGGAATCCGCGCTGCGTTATGATAAGGTTGCTGAATTCGGCCCCAAGGTCGACATTGGAGTTCTCGAGCACCCCGCCGGAAACAAGTCCCCGTCCGCCGGCCTGCGGCGCGCCGACCTGCGCGTTGCCCGAGGCGGGCGTCTCGCGGAACAGGTTGTTCCCGTCTCGTTCGAGACCCGAGATGTTCGAAAACGAGGCGAGGGCAACCTGCGCGATGACTTTGGTCAGGCCGTTCGAGAACACGCCGTTGATGGTTCCGTTGGCGCCGATATTGAAGCTCTGAAGCACGCCGCGCGGGAATCCGTCCTGGTTGCGGAGCGTGACGTCGCTGTTTGCATCCTCGCCCATGGAGAGTTGCGTGATAGCCGCAAAATCGATGGTGAACTCGAAGGGCGTTTCCGGCAGCGCCGTATCGGTTGGAAACGCCGAGGCGGGAATGCTGATGGCGCCTTCGGTTTCAACCTCCGGGGTGAGGGGATCATCCACGAGCGCACCTTCGGCGTCGAAGACAAGCGTGGGCGCGGCCACGGGCGACACGGTCACGCCGTTAAAGGTGGCCTCCCACGTCCACTCGTTCGTGTTGGCCGTCTTCGTGAACACCAGCGAGACTTCCCGTTCGGTGCCCAGGGAATCGTATACCTTGATCGAACGGGTGACCGTTGTCCCCGCAGCAACGTCCGCATTCAGGTTGCCGATCAGGGTCGCATTCTCCGTGGGACGGACGATACCTGTGCCCCCGATGGGAATCACGATGTCCGTTGGCGTGCCGTTCGTGTCGATCGCCCCTTGCTCATTGGCCATATAGCCCTGCACGCGCAGCCCGGTGGCCGGCTCGATGAGCAGGCCATTGGCATTGATCCGGAACGAGCCGTCCCGGGTATACCGGTTGGCCGACCCGTCACTCAGCACGAAGAATCCCGTTCCCTGGATTGCCAGGTCGGACGAGACGCCCGTCGTAATCAGCGAGCCCTGTTCGAAGTTGACGTCAATGCTGGCGATCATCACGCCGAGGCCGACTTGTTGCGGATTCGTGCCGCCGAAATTGCCGACCGGCGCGGAACCGCCCATCAAGGTCTGCGAAAAGAGGTCCTGGAACAGGACGCGCGCGCCCCGGTATCCGATAGTGTTGACGTTTGCGATGTTCGATGCCACGACGTCGAGTCTGCGCTGCTGCACGAGCAAGCCGTTGACGCCGGTGTAGATAGCTGTTCCCATGATGCGTTGCCTCCTGAGATGTGCGCCGCGTCTAGCGTTCGGCGGCGCATGGGCTTCCCCAATAGGGGGCCGGCCCGGTTTCCACAGTCTCCTGCGGCAGCGTCCGTTCCTCCGGAGCCACCACGACACAATCGATGTTGGTGAATACGGCCGTCTCCTCCGTTCCGGAGAGCCGCGCCGCCGTGATAACCATCCGCTTGGGCACGTTCACGACGAACGCCAGGCCGTCCATCAAGAGAAGCGATTCGCGAGAGCCCTTGGCTGCCGCCCGGTCCACAAGTTCGCCCAGACGGCTCTCCTGGTCCGCCGTGAGGCGGATGCCGCGCTGGCCCAGGCGTTCCACTGCATGCGCCGAGAAGCGCACCGAAGCGGGGCGCACGAGTTCCTTCGCGAAGATTTCCGCGAACGCCGCCGAGCCTGTGCGCGAACTACGCGCATGCGCAGGCGGCGCCAGCCCCGTTTCCGGCAGTAGCGAAGACACTGTATGGATCATGACTCGTCTCCCGGCGGGGGCTCTTCTGGCGGGGGCTCTTCTGGCGGCGCCTCTGGCGGGGGCTCTTCTGGCGGCGCCTCGTCCGCGACCAGCATCACGCCCGTCATCGGCAGCGGCTCGCCATCGACGGTCAACACGACGATGCTGCCGTCCAGCGTAACCGACTCGACAATGCCCTTGACCTCCTCGCCTTCGAGATTCACGCCCTCGACATAGCGCCCGATCATGCCTTGCGCCGAGATGAAATTGAGCTGATCGATATTACCGGTCAGAAATGCCACCTGGTACGCAAGGGTCTGGAAACTGTCGTTCAGGTTGTTCATCTGCTCCAGCGAAGCGAATTGCGCCAACTGCGCGAGCATCTCGTCGTTGTCCATCGGCTCCAGCGGATCCTGGTTGCGGATTTGTTCCATCAACAATTGCAGAAACGCATCCGTATCCAGGTCTTCGCTTGCCGCCGTGGACGCCTTGGCGGACGTGCCCACACCGGCCGCCTTGGCCGCCGTGGCTGGGGCAGGGTCCACCGCCGCGTGGCCGAGCAAGCGCGTGCGCAGCGTAGCCGTAATCTGCTGCGCCGCCGCACGGCGTTGCGCGGGCGTGGGCGAGAGATTGCCCAGCACGTTCGCTCTGTACATACCTACAATGTTCATGTTTCTTCTCCAGTCTCATCACATGGTGTCCGGCCGTAGGCGCAAGCGCCCAACCAGACATGTTCTCGTCACGATGTTTCACACGAAGAGGTCAACCATCCCTTGATGCCGCGATGCACGCCGAAGCGGAGAAGCATCGTCCGCCGCCCTTTCATAGCGCCAACCGCGATACGCCGTATCGGGACGGTTGAGCAAGAACGGGCGCTGCGCCTTCCCGTCATCCGCCGGCCGCTGACCGCCTTGCCGCGCCAGGTCCGCCGCTACCTCGATGTGGCTCACGTCCACTCCGTCGCGCTGCAGCGCATCGCGCAGGGACTGAGCCTGTGCTTCGAGCGCGCCGCGCACGGCGGGACTTGCCGAGGCCATGCGCACCGCGAGGCCATCGCCCGTGGCATGCACCTCGATGCGCATCTCGCCGAGCGATTCCGGAACCAGCCTTACAGTCAGGGATGTCTCCCCGCTGCCGGCAAGGATACGGACATTGCGCACTGCCTGGTCAGCCAACGCGCGAAAGGCCGTCTCACGCAACGGCTGATGGTTTCCCAGGAAGGTGTCCGCGCCGGCCGGTCGCGGGCCCGGTAAGGACTCCAGACGGCCGCCTTCCATGGAAATCGCGGCAACTGCCGGATCCGAGCCGCTCGACACCCTTGCGGCCGTGGCGCTGCTCTCCGGGCTGGCAAGCGCGGCCCGTTCCTGCTGGGGCGAGGCCCGGCCCCGTTGCGTCACGGTGGCCCTGACGGCCCACCGCAGCGTCTTCACAGCCAGAACGGCTTCCTCCGGCAACGGTTCAGCAGACCCCTCAGCCGCGACGGGTGCCGCGGCGTACTGTTCCGGAAGAACAGGCGCCTGCGCCCCGGTGGATTCCACGGCCGCTTCGCTCGCGGGGACAACACTCCCTGGCTGCGCCTTGGGCGCAGCTTCTGGCATTGCCCGCCCGGGCTGCGGAGGGTTCCCACCGGCGCATGCCATTACCGTAGCCAGAGAATCGGGCGGCTGTTGGACGACAGGCGTCTCCCGCCCCGCGATGGGCGCACCGAAACCTTGAGAAACCGCTTCAGGCACTGCGTTCGGGTGTGCCGTCTCGCCTGCAACCGCCCGCGCCAAGAGGACGAGCACGTCAGCAACAGCACGGGCCGGGGTCACCGGCGGTGGGAATGCATCCATGCCGCCGGGTTCCGTGGCCGGATCCGGAGTTGCCGCATTTGGCGCAGCCGTGTTTCGTCCCGGAACATGCGCGGCTCCTGCCTGGATGCCCAATAGAAGCGCGAGTTGGGCCTCCAGAAGCTTCAGCGTCACATGCTCCGTGGAGAATTCCACGGCCTCCGCACCGGCATCGCCGCCCGCGTCCTCCGCGGCAACGGGACCACCCGCTGCAGAGGCCGGTTGCGTGGTCTGGGACGCGAGGACGGTCCCCAACATCGCCGCCGCAGCGAGTTCCTGCGACGCAAGCTCCCGCGCTTCCGCCATCGCCTGGAGGAAGAGCCCGGCGTCAAGCGGACCCCCCGCTCCCGGGCCATTCGCTTGCGGGGCGGCCCCGGCTTGCGGCAGGGCCGCAAGCATTTCGACAAAAGACAAAGTCATGCACGATCACCTCCTTTCTGAGTGGGATAGAGTGAGACATGCAGGTCCCGCACAGCGTGGGATTCCTGCAAAAGAGACGCAAACGAAGGTCAACAGGGGGGCGTTTCGCCCCATCCGTTCAAGAAACAAAGAGACTTCCGAAGAAGAACGGAAAGTAGAATGGCCGCTGATTCGTTACAGGGGCGGCTCCTGAAGCAGGCGCAGAATGCGGGTCGCCTCGTCAGGCGTGACCTGCTCGACGATCTTGGCCCGCTGCTTGTCCTTGACGAGCCGCAATATCGCCGCCACTTCTTCGGGCGGCAGTCCGTTAAGGCGTTCCGCCGCCTTCTTGGGGTCCATCAGTTCGAGCGTGGTTGCGGTGGTCTTGCGGCGCAACTGCTCCTCGGCGTCGCTTTGTTCAAGAACGCTTTTCACTTCTTTCAAACGTTCCTCGAGTGAGGTCTGCAGTTGAAGCAGCGCGGCGTTGCGCTGGCTGAATTCGGCCTCCCGCCGTTTCAGGTCCGTTTCGCGCTGAACCAGCGCTTCCTCGCGCTCGTTCAGCCGCCGCGCCAATCCGCTCAGGCTGTCTTCCGGCGATGCCGCCGGCTGTGCGAGCGGGGCGGGTTCCTCCGGGGCGCGTCCAAGGAGGCGTTCGAAGCTCGCGGCATTCAACAAGCCCGTCGCCGCCATTGCTCCGGCGAGCACGGCAAGGAACGACAGGACCGCAATGACGATATAAAGCAAGACACGCATACGCGATTACTTCCCCCGCGCGGCGCGGCCAGGCCCGCGCTTGGCCGCCGCATGGCTGGACGCCAGTTCGTCCAAGGCTTTCTGCTCCTCCTTGCGCACATAGTCCTGGTAGACGGCCGCCGTGCGCTCTTCGAGCTTCTCCGCGACGCGCCGCCGTTTCAGGGCTTCCTCGAGTTCCTTGCGCTGCGCGGCCGCGGTGCGTTCAAGCGCGCGGATTTCCGCGTCCTTCTGCACGGCCAGCCGGGCAAGATGCCGTTCGTACTGATAATAGCGCCGCACGTCGCTGGCGTCGAACTCTTCTTCCAGAAGCGCACCGGCCCTCGCCAGAGTATCGCGTTGCTCATCGCCGATACTTGCGCGGTCCTTGACTGCGTCGTGCAGGCGCCTGCGCGTGGCGCCGAGCGCCTGGGACTTCAATTCCTCGACGCGCTTGCGCACCCTCAGAAGCGTCGCAAAATGTCCCGGTTTGCGCGACGGCACGTTACGGCTCCCCAAGCGCGGCGCGCATGTGCGCTTCGATGCCGGCGAAGTCAAAGCGTTCGTACAGGCCCTGCTTGAGGAAAGCCCTCACGCCGGGCATGAGCCGTAACGCACGGTCAATCTCAGGATTGCTGCCGGACGCGTACGCGCCGATGTTCACCAAGTCTTCCGCGTCGCGATAGGTCGCCAATACGCCCCGGATACGCGCCGCCAGATCCTGGTGCGACTCGCCCGTAACGTCGATCATCGTCCTGCTGACGCTCTGCAGCACATCCACGGCGGGGTATTGTCCGCGCGCGGCGAGATCGCGCGAAAGCGCCACATGACCATCCAGAATGCTGCGCACGGCATCACCTACGGGGTCATTGAGGTCGTCCGCTTCGACCAATACGGCGTAAAAGCCCGTGATGCTGCCCTGTTCCGACATGCCGGCCCGCTCGAGCAGTTTCGGGAGCGCGGCGTATACGGAAGGCGGGTAGCCCTTGGTCGTCGGCGGTTCGCCCACCGCGAGGCCGACTTCGCGCTGCGCCATGGCGAACCGCGTCACCGAGTCCATCATCAGCATGACATCGGCGCCCTGGTCGCGGAACCATTCCGCAATTGAGGTGGCCGCGAAGGCGCCGTTCAGGCGCTGGAGCGCCGGCCCGTCCGACGTGGCCACAACAACCACGGAACGCGCGAGCCCTTCCTCGCCAAGGTCCCCTTCGATAAAATCTCGCACCTCCCGTCCGCGCTCGCCGATCAGCGCGATTACGTTGACGTCCGCGTTCGTATTGCGGGCGATCATGCCAATGAGCTTGCTCTTTCCAATGCCGCTGCCCGACATGATGCCCACGCGCTGTCCCTTGCCACAGGTGAGACAGGAATCAATCGCGCGAATGCCCGTCACGATCGGTTCGGTGATACGTCGGCGGCGCAACGGATGGGGCGCCGTGGTGCGCAGGGGCGCCTGCGCCACCCAACGGGGCGGGGGCCCGCCGTCCAGCGGCGCGCCCATGCTGTCCGTGACGCGGCCCAGCAACTCGGGCCCCACGCAGACCATCTGGGGGCGAAACGTGGGAATCAGCAGACTGCTGGGTCCGATACCGCGGGTGTCGCTGAGGGGCATCAACAGAATCCGCCCGTCGCGGAACCCCACGACCTCGACAGGAATACGCCGGGGCGGCCCGCCGGAAGTGCGCCCGTTGTCCGCGGGGACCACAAAGCAGAGGTCGCCGATGTTCATGTGCGGCCCGGTGGCCTGGATTGTCAGACCGAAAACGTCCACGACCTTCCCATAGGCGGAGAGCGGAGCCGCGGCGTCCAAGCGTTCATGAAACCGGTGGAGGTCGATGGCGGCCATCGTTTTAGTCCGTAAGCTCTTCCAGGATTTTCTCCAGCAGATGATCCAGGCGCGCGTCGACATAGAGGGATTCGCTATCGACAATGCAGCCGCCGGGTGTTACGCCCTCGTCGGCTTCGATCGTAATCTCCCCGGCGATATCGAATTCTTCCAGCAGCGTTACCCGGTGGTTGCGCAGTGATTCGAGGTCGCCCGGGTGTACCCGCACCGTCAGCCGCGCCCGGTCCGTGACACAACGCAGAGCCCGGCGCACCGTGTTCATGACAAGGTCCGGGTCCGTGCGCATCTCCCGTTCCAGGACGCGCTCCACTATCCGGCGCACCAGATGCAACACTTGGGGCTCAAGCAAAGCGAGGAATTGCTCGTGGGTCTGGCGGATGGCTTCCGCCGCGGCGCTCAGCGTCTGCGCGGCGCCCGCGACCGACTGCATGAATTCGCCGTACCCCGCCTCGAAACCGCGGCGGCGCCCTTCGGCAAATGCGTCCTGCACCTTCTTTTCCGCGTCCGCCTTGGCCTCCGCGAGCACGGCGGCCCGGAGCATCGCGGGGTCGAGGCCGGCGGCTTCCGCATCCAGCCCTGCAAACAACAGGGCGGGCTGCTCCTCGAGCGCGTCACGCTCATAACGCATGATAGCGCGCGCGTTCTCTTCAGCCGGATGCTTGAACACTCTACCCATGCTCGTTCGCTTCCCGTAAGCCGGTCAGGCTTCTTATACGAGGATTTCGTCTTCGTCGGCGCCGCCGCGGCCCTGGATCATGATTTCGCCAGCCTCTTCGAGCCGTCGGATAACGCTGACAATTTTCTGCTGCGCTTCCTCGACATTGCGAAGGCGCACCGGGCCCATGAAATCGATTTCTTCCTTAATCATTTCTCGTGCGCGCTCGGACATGTTGCGGAAGATCTTGTTCTGCACCTCTTCGTTCGCCGTCTTGAGCGCGAGCGCGAGGTCCTTGGTCTCAATCTCCCGCAATGTCTTCTGAATGCCGCTGTCTTCCACGTTCACCACGTCTTCAAAGGTGAACATGAGACGCGCAATCTCGTCCGCCAGCTGGGGGTCCCTTTCCCCCAACTCGGACATGATGCTCTTCTCCGTGGAACGTTCGACGCGGTTGAGTATTTCGGCAACGTCCTTCACGCCGCCCGCGAAGGTGAATCCCTGGCTGAACACCGCGGCCATCTTGCGTTCCAGAACCCGTTCCACTTCCCGGACGATCTCCGGGGGCGTGCGATCCATGGTCGCGATGCGCATCACGACTTCGCCCTGGACGTTTTGTGGCAGCGCCGAGATGACGATGGCGGCGGTCTGCGGCGCCAGGTGAGCCAGGATCAGGGAAATAGTCTGGGGATGTTCGTCTTGGATAAAGCTCGATATCTGGGCGGGGTCCGCCTTTTTCAAGAACTGAAAGGGCACTTCCTGCAGGCTGGTCTGCAAGCGGTTCAGAATGTCAAACGCTTTTTCCGAACCGAAGGTCTTCTCCAGCAGGTCGCGGGCGAATTCGATGCCGCCCTGCGTGAGAAAACGCCGTCCCACCGCCATCTGGAAAAACTCTTCTACCACGCGCTGCCGCACGTCGGGCTCAACCACCCCGAGACTGGAGAGGTCCAGCGTGATCTGCTCGATTTCCTCGTCGCTCATGTGGCTCAGGATACGGCTGGCGTTTTCCGGGCCGAGACTGGCCAGCAGAATGGCCACCTTCCTCCGTCCGTCCAGTGCCGACGTTTCCGTCTTTTTCTGTGCCGTAGCCGTAGGCTATTCCTCCTCTTCCAGCAACCACGTGCGCAACAGCGCCGTAACCGTTTCAGGGTCGTCCCGGGACATCCGCGTGACTTCCTCGGTCACTTCCTGCATTCGCACGTCCTCGGGGGACGCCGCCGGTTTCACGGCCCGGGCTCCCGGTGTTTCTTCCTCTTCCGTCGTCTCGACGGCCCGCCGCAAGAACGTGCGGATCAGCCAGAATCCGAAGCCGATCAAGAGCACCTGCGCGGCAAGCCAGATTCGGTCCAGCCAAACCCGTTGCCCCGCCTGGCTCAGCGCTTCCTGCGCCGCCACCGCCGTCACGGCCGCGTCGACCTGGAACGGGTGATCATGTAGGATCACTTCCGTCTCCACTTCGCCGTCACCGACCGCCATGCGGGCCAAATCACTATAGGTCTTCTTCCGCTCTTCCGGCAACCCGACATAGGTTCGCGTCGTCGTGCCCTGCGCATCCGTGCTCTCTTCGTAATCGCCCTCGACCACAAGGCCCACCAAGTATCTTATCACGTTCCCGGGCCCGCTCCGCGTCGTCGTGCGCGTGTAGGAGGGCTCCATGTTCTCAATGGTTTCCGACGTCTCCTCCTCGTGACGCGTGCCCCCGCTCGCGGCGGTTTCCACGATATTGGCCGTGACGCCGGGCGCGCCTTCCGGCGGCTCGTCCGTCGTTGTCGAGGTCGTCGAGGTCGTGTACGAGCTGATGACCGGGCCTTCCTCCGCTTTCTCTTCAAGAATCTCCTTTTCGTCGAAGTCCACAACCGCGCTCACCCGCACGGTTGCGCGAACCCCCATCTCCCGGAAACTCTCGAGTACGCGCGCTTCACGCTCGCGTTCCAGTTCGACGATGTATTCGCGTTTCGAGTTCGCGACCGACGCGAACTTGCTGTCCGGCGGCGAAGCCAATACCTCGCCCGCCGTCGTCATGATGGTGATGTGGTCCTTGTCCAGATTCGGACCGCCGCCTTGGGCGACGAGGTTTAGAATGCCCTTAATTTCCGCGGGGTTCAGGCGCCGGTTCGCCTGCAGTGTCACCAGCGCTTCGGCGGGCTGCTCGTCACGCCGGAACAGTTCGTCGCGAGCTTCCCGGATGATGACGCGGGAATACTCGATGAACTCAAAGTCGTTCAGGATCGCCTCCAATTCGCCTTGGAGCGCACGCATGAACTGCACGTCCTGGAGGTAGCGGTTCGTCATGAGGTCGGCTTCATTGAAGAGTTCAAAGCCGGGGGAACGCCCGCGGTCGATCGGCAAATCGTTTTCAGCCAGCAGAAGACGTGCGTCGCTCAGCGACTGCATGGGCACTTCAATGGCGCGCCCGCTCTCGCGGAGCCGATTCGAGATGCCCTCGTCATCCAGAAGCGTGCGAATAGCGCCGATGTCCTTCGAATCGACGTTCTCGGTAAGGGTGACGTACTGCGGGCGGCTGCCCACAACCACGATGAAAACGATGATTGCCGCCGCCGCAATACCCCAGAGCGCGACATTCACCCGCGCACTGAGGCTCAATTGCCGCCACGTCGCGGCTACGCCTGCCGCCAACTGACGCAAGAAATCCACGGGCCACTCCTCCCCGGCGCACACGCCCCGCCCGGCCTTTGCCGGACGGCGCATGCGCCGGCAACGTTTCCGCCCACGTCACCGTGTTTTCTCACGCCCTACACGTGACGCACGGAGCACGCCGCGTCCCGCAACAACGCTGCGTTTTCCAGCGACACGCACCCACTTGGCCCTCGCAGAACCGGAACGCCTGCGGGGGCCAAAAGACGATTAAACTCGTATCTCCGCCGCGAACCGGTCGGCGCCCAGCCCGGTACGCCCACCGGCCGTCTTCGCTCGGGGGCCGCCACCTGGCCCCTTCACGCGTGTCGCCCCAACGGGCGACGTCCTGCAAAACCATCTGGACACAGCCGCGTGCGCCGCCAGGAGCGCGTCACACCTGCATCCGCATAATCTCTTCATAGGCCGTGACGACTTTATTGCGCACGGTCATCATAGTCTGAAACGCCAAATCGGCCTTCTCCACCGCCACCATGGCCTCGGTAACGTCGGTAATCTCGCCTGCGGCGAGTTTCTTAATCGTATTGTCTGCTTCTACCTGCAGATTGCGGACTTCAGCAAGCGCACCCGCGAGCATGTCCTTGAAGGAGACCTCTTCGGCGCCTCGAGGGCGCAAGGGCGCCTGACGAAGCCGCGTCGCCTCGACTTCAAGGCGGCGCAACCCTAAGTCAACTGGCCGGACGGGCTTATCCACGAGGTCCTGGCTCCACTATGCCGAAATGATGTCGAGCGCACGCTCTTGCATACGCGTCCCGGTGACAAGCACCGCAATATTCGCCTCATATGCGCGTTGCGCCGATATCAAGTCTACCATTTCCGTCGCTAAATTTACGTTGGGATAACTCACATATCCGCTTGCGTCGGCGTCAGGGTGGTCCGGCTGAAACACCTGGCGCAACGGCGCGGTATCCCGCACCACTCGTTTGACCTGCACGCCCGCGCGCTCCAGCCCAGCGCCCGAATGAAGTTCCTCGCCTCGCAACAACACCATCTGACGCCGGAACGCCCCGCCATCCGGAGTGCGCGTTGTCATCGCGTTGGCGATGTTGTTCGCGATGATATTCATGCGAAGCCGTTGCGCGCGCAGACCGCTCACCGCGATTTCCCGCGCAGAGACCTGTTCCAGCATGTCAACAATCCTTAACGCAAGCTGTCGAGCATGGTCCGGTATGACCGATAACGCTTAGTCAAGAGGGCCGCATAAGTTACATAGCGTCCCCTGTTTTCCGCCAGCTTCGCCAATTGGTCATCCAAGTCGACTGCATTGTAGTCATTTTTTGACAAAAATGCAAGACCTTCGAATTTTGGCCTGGTGGACCGGTGGTCGAGGTGCCGGGCCTGGGTCGTGCGGAGGTCGACGTGGTCCTGGCCCTCGAGTGTCCGGCGCAACGTCGTCTGGAAGTCCAGCTCCGTTGGCGTAAAACGTGGTGTATCGGCGTTGGTGATGTTGTTCGCGAGGACCCGGTGATTGGTGGCACTCACTTTCAGTCCGGCGACCAACAGCCGTTCCGTGTCCACTCCGGAAAAAACCTGCACGGTTGGCCTTCCTCCTTTGGGGCACACCCGTTGTGCATTTTGAGAAAGCAACTGATGTGCCAGAATGCATCTCTCACATAACATTTTGAGAACACGTGACTTACAGTGCATGACCCGCTTAAGGAAGGTTGCGCCTACGGCAAGACCGTACCCGCAGGCGGCACATTCTACCCACTTCCAGTCACCCCCCCGCGAAGTCCGCCGCTCAAGTTTGCGGTATCCCGAGCGGCCGGCACGGAAGTCCCGACCGTGCCAATCCAAGCGTGCGGCCCCATACAAGCTCGACGGGCAATAGCCTGACCGGCGATGACGGCCGGCCTCTGCCGGATGTCACATGCTCCCGCCCGCGGTCACAAGGGACCACAGGTCGACCGGCACAGCCTCGGTCACGAATAGCAGGGTGTTGCCGAGGGGCTTCTCGTCCAGTTCGACCCAGAGCTCACCCGCCACATCACCCGCCTTAACGGGCGCCTCGACAGACTCGGGGACGTCCACGACGACGCGCAACTGGCCCGCACGGCCGGGCGGCACGAGGACCCAGATGTCGTCGCCTGCGTGGAGCGCGGCTTCGGGTTTCTTTCCATGAGCGACCTTGACCGTGCGCCGAACCGGCTGGCCCGCGCCCGCAACCTTGACCCGCTGCACCTGGCTGAACCCCGTTTCCAGCAGCGTCCTGGCCGTCTCGAAACGCTCGCCGAAGCGGGGCGAGCCCATTACCACCACGATGAGCCGTGTATCGCCGCGCACGGCAGTCGCCGTAACGCAGTAACCCGAGGCCCGGATGAAGCCGGTCTTCAAGCCGTCGCACTCGGGCATGCACCACAGCATTTTATTAGTGTTATAACACAGCGCCTGACCGGGACGAAACTCGAACTCCTTCCTCTGCGTCCAAGCCAACAGGCGCGGGTGCTTGACGCATTCGCGGGCCAAGACCGACATGTCGCGCGCCGTGGTGCGGTCGATGGGCGTGCCCGGGTCGGGCGGAAGACCGTGGACACTGTGGTACTCCGTGTTGGTCATGCCCAGTTCGGCCGCGCGCCGGTTGGCCGCTTCCAGGTAGGCTTCCTCGCTGCCCCAGAGTCCCTCCGCCACGGCCATGGCCGCATCGTTCGCGGAGGCCACGGCCACCGCCTGCATCAGGTGGTTCAGCGGCCATGTCTGGCCCGACTCGACATACACCTGCGTGCCCCCCATATGCTGCGCATGTGCCGAGATGGCAATGGGCGCATCTTCACGCCAGAGCTCGGCATCAAGCCCTTCCGAGGCGAGCAACAGCATCATGAGTTTCACCATGCTCGCCGGAGGCCGGCTCAGGTCCGCGTTCTGCTCATAGAGGACGGCGCCGGTCGAGGCTTCGATGCAGATGTGGCTCTCGGGCAGATCTTGGGCCGCCAAAGCGCCGGCGAACCAGACCGCCAGGAGAAAGGTGCTCCCGGCGCAGGACGCTCTCCGGCCGCCGCGCCGCATCATGCCTGCGGTCTTTGCGGCACGACACGGCGCGCGACTGTTCCGATGATTTCCATCAAGTGCTCAATGTTGAAAGGCTTGCGCAGGGTGCCCTTCACGCCGTCGATACCGGGCGGGAAACCCGACAGGCCGGTGAACGCATAAACCGGGGTGGAGCGCAGCACAATATCGTTCTGAAACGCCGCCAGTTCTTCCTGCAACTCGTCTTCGGGCAATTCCGCATCTACAAATATCACATCCGGGGCCTCCTCCGCGGCCAGTTCCAGGCCGCGCCGCCAGTCCGGCGCGCAGCAGCAGGGTATGCCGCGCTGATGCAATGCGGTCTCGACCCATTCCAGAAGGCTCGGGTCGGAATCCACTACGAGCACAAAGGGTACGCCGCGCCCTTCCCTGACGGGCGCTCGGCCGGGCGCAGGCGGCAGCATTTCACCGAAGCACGCGTGCCGGACATAGGCCAGCAGCGTGCGCGCGCTGAACGGCTTGGACAAGAAATGGATATCCGAATGGGTGTCGCAGATCTCCTTCACGCGCTGGGCGTCCACATCGGAACAGACTATGATCGGCGTTTGCGCCGTGGCCACCTGCTCGCGCAGCGCCGTGAGCACGGCGTCGCCCGGCTCGACCTGCGGCGAATCCACGAACACGATTGCGTCAGGCCGCGTTTCCGCGGCGACGCGCGTGCCTTCAAACACGTTTTCGATAAGCGTGACCCGATAACCCGCGTTGCGCAGGACAGTCTTGAGCGTCTCCGGAAAGGCGTAGCCCGCCGCAATCACGAGAACACACAGCCCTTCCGCGCCCCTGTGCTCGTTTGGGTCGAAGGACGCGTCGAAGAGAGCGTTCGGCAGCACGACGGTGAACGTACTCCCTTCGCCGGACGCGCTCTGTAATTCGATCACGCCTCCGTGCGCATCGACAATACTCTTGGCAATGGATAACCCGATACCCGTGCCGCCGTACCGTCGCGAACGGGAGGCGTCGACCTGAAAGAACTTCATAAAGACCCGGTGATGATGCGCCGGGCTGATGCCGATACCCGTGTCCGATACGGCAAGAACGATATCATGCGGCCCCCGCTTTTCCAGGCGCACCTGGATCAGTCCGCCGGAATTCGAAAATTTCACGGCGTTGTTCAGAAGGATGCCGAGCACCTGGCCGATCTTGTCGCGGTCGGCCCAGATCGGGCCGATATGTTCATCAGCGAAGACGTTGAGACTCAGGTCCTTGGGCAGGGCGTGAGGCTGCGCGGACGCTACGCACTCGTGAATCAGCCGTGCGGGCGAAAACAGGTTCATGGTCAGTTGCACGCCCCGGATTTCCATCCGGCTGAACTCGATGATCTCATTAATCTGCCCGACGAGCCGTTCGACATTGCGGCGCATCACCTTTACCGCGGTTTCTTGTGTGCCCTCCAGCTTTCCGAGGCCGCCCGATTCGAACATGTCGAGATAGCCCTGAATCGTGCTGAGGGGCGTGCGCAGTTCGTGACTCACGTTGGACAGGAAAGTGTCCTTCGCCCGGTCATGCAGACGCAACTCTTCATTGGCCATTTCGAGTTCGCGGGCGCGCACCTCGAGTTGCTGCTGCATCCGCTTTTGTTCGGCCACGCTCGTCACCACCAGCGAATGCCGCGATTCCTCGGCAGCGGCATCGCCGATGTACGAGACGGCCACCACGGCCGGCACCGTGGTCCCCTCGCTAGTCACGAAATTCACTTCGCGCCGCAGTTCGCCCCGTGCCTGACTCGCGCTTTGCGCCAGCAGGTTGAGCAGAACCACGCGGCCAGACGTATCCAGGAAGTCGAACACTTCGCGGCCCAACACATTCTCCGAGGGCAGGCGAAGCATCTCGCACATGCGGTCGTTCGCGAAGCGGATTCGGTAGCTGGCATTGAGCGTGAGGAACCCCTCGTTCATCGTCACGAGAAGTTGCCGGAACCGCTCCTCGGACTGCAGCAGCTTGTGAGTCTGCTCCTCGACAAGCTGTTTCAATCCCATGTTGTACCGTTCCAGCCGCTGTGCCAGCCGGTACTGATCCGTGATATCGCGGACCAGGCCAATCGTGCCGGTGTGACGGCCCTGCCGGTTGAAAATCGGGTTGCCGCTGATCGCAAGCCGGCGCTCCTCGCCCCGGATGGTGCACGTGGCTTCGTATTCGCTGGCCAACCCCTCGGCGCGCCGTTCGAAATGCTGCAACACCGGGTCCATATTCAGTTCCCGCGCCAGCGCCGTCGTGCGCTGCCCAATAATGTCTTCTTCTGCTTTCACGTCGAAAATGTCGAGCAGGCGGCGATTCGCCAGAACGATATGCCCATCAGCCGACGACAGCAGCAGACCTTCGTTCATTTGCTCCGCGAGCAGCCAGAACCGGTCGCCGAGTTCCTCGATGTCTTCACCCGTCCGCACGACGGAGTACAGCACCACGACCAAGCCCAGGCACAGGCTCAACAGGCCAAGAAGCCGGGAAATATTCGCCACTTCCGCCGACATCATTTCGCCTTCTATAAGAGAATCGGGCAGGCCCGACATGCTGAATCCCGCCCCGCTGATCAGCATTACCGCCCCGGCCAGCAACATCATTCGCTGGAGGCGGCCCAGGCTGGGGCGCGCCAGCATGTTGCCGGTCGCGAACAAGGGCACCGCAACGGACAGGATGACGACCGCGAGCCGCAATGCCGCATCGTTCAACTGCCGTGAGAACAGAACACCGCCCATGCCGATGAGGATGGCTATAAGGTATAGCGGCAGTTCGCGTCTTGTTTGCAGTTTGCGGTTAGGCATTGGTCTTCGTTGGGCTCAGTCCAACTGTTTTCGTTCCCGCTGGGCGGCGATCATGGCCGAAGCCAGTTCGTCGCACCTTTCGTTCAACGCCACGCCTGCGTGGCCAGGCACCCATTTCCATTCGATCTCATGCCGCGCGCCGAGGTCATCCAGGCGCCGCCACAGTTCCTCGTTCTTCAGCGCGCCTCCGTGACGCCGCCAGCCACGGCGTTTCCAGGCAGGCAGCCATTCCGTGACGCCGCGCTTCACGTACTCCGAATCCGTGTGGACCACCACCTTGCACGAACGCTTCAGCGCGGCGAGAGCTTCAATTACGGCTGTAAGTTCCATACGATTGTTCGTCGTGTGCGGCTCGCCGCCCGAAAGCTCTCGGGTTCGCCCCTTGTATTGGAGGACAGCCGCCCAGCCGCCGGCGCCCGGGTTCGGCTGACAGCCGCCGTCCGTATAGATTATCACACATTCCGCCTGCTTACTCACGCGTGCCGCCCCGCCCGCTCTCGGCCTCGCGCTCAAGCCTGCGCAGCAATAACGCTGTCCGCTGGCAGCCGTTTTCCAGAGCCAGTTCAAACGGAGTCTTGCCGCCGTGGTTGCGCAGACCGAACAGGCGCTGCTCAGCGGCCAATGCGGGCATGGCCTGTCCCACGCCGAAAAGCGCCGCCGTGTGCAGCGGCGTATCTCCGAACCGGTCCCGGGCATCGGCTTCCGCGCCGTGCTCAAGCAACCACCGGGCCTCGAAATCCCGGCCGAGCATGGCCGCCACATGCAGGGGAGTCATGCCGGTCGCATCACGGGCGTCGATGTCCGCCCCGTACGCAGTCAACAGTTCCAGCGCCTCGGGGCGGTGGAACGTAACGACGTGGTGCAGCGGGGTCTTGTCCAGGCGGTCGCGCGACTCGACCAGACGCGGGTTCCGTTGCAGCATGGCGGCTGCGCGGTCGAGCCGGCCGGCCGCCACGGCGTCGTGCAGGCTCGTGCCGCAACCGCACAGCATTGAGGCCAACGCCAAGACAGCGGCGTATCCGCCCGTTCTCATCACTCCAGCCACGCTCCGCCTTGGTCGATATTCTCTTTGGTGAAATAGCGCGAGCGCAGCGTGATGTGCTTGGACACTTCCTCTCCGGCGAGCACTTTCAAGACGGTTTCGATCGCCTCGCGCCCGCCCGTGGGATACTCAAAGCTGGCGTCCAGAATGCCCTGCTTGACGTAGACCTGACCTTCGTGGGGCAGGGCGTCTATCCCGACAAACATGATCTCGTCCGCGCGTCCCACCGCTTGTGCGGCGAGGAAGGCGCCGTATGCGCCCGGATCGTTATGGCCGTAGACGAGGCCGATCTCGGGGAATCGGGCCAGCGCCGACTCCATCTCCCGCTGCGCGTTGGGTTGCAGCCACTGCATGTCCGCCTCGAAGATGACCTCGATGTTGGTGCCTTCGATGCCCTTGCGAAAGCCGCTGTGCCGGTCCTGGCCGGGCGTGCTGGTCATCAACCCCTTCAGTTCGACGACCTTGCCGGTTCCGAGCAGCCGCGCGGCGACCCATTTTCCCGCCGCGTGGCCGATCAACACGTTGTCCGCGCCGATAAACGTCGTGAACTGGTCGCCCAGCACGGCGCGGTCCAGCACAATCACCGGGATGCCCGCCTGATAGGCCTTGGCAACGGGGTCGGTCAGCGGGGCCGCCTCTTTTGGGCTGACGATAATCGCGTCAACGCCCTGGCTGACGAATTCCTCGATGTGCGACAACTGGACAAGCGTGTCGTTCTGCGCGTCCTTGAAGATCATCGTCAATTCGGGGTGCTCGTCCGCGGCCTTCTTGATGTCGGCGTTCATCTGCACACGCCACGGCTCACCCAAATTGCACTGGCTCATGCCGACCTTCCACGCGCGAGCGGCAGGTTCGGCGGGCGGTCCGGCGGCAGGTTCGGCGGCGCCCTGCGTCGGGGCGGCGGGCCTTTCAGCGGGAGGCGGCTGAGAACAGGAGAGTACCGTCAACACCAGAGCCGTCACGCAGACCGCACACGCAAGACTCCATCCCTTCATGCGCCTACCCATCCTTTCATGCATCTGCCCGGCCCCGCGACCGTTCCAGGCTTCACCTTTCGTTCCGCTGCAGCAACACCGCGCCGACGATGATGGCGCCCGTCAACATGAGGCGCCCGGCTTCGCCGACGGCGTTGATGCTCAGGATTTTCTCAAGATAGCCTATCGTGAGCGTACCCAGCAAGGTCAACAGCATGCTGCCCCGGCCGCCCATCAGGCTCGTGCCGCCGATGACTACGATCGCGATTGCCGTCAGTTCATAGGTCATGCCAGCCTCGGGGTCGCCCTGCGTCTCCTGGGCGGCCTGACAGACGCCTGCCACCGCCGCGAACAGACCGCTCGCCGCATAGGCCAGTATTTTGGTGCGCGTCACAGGCACGCCGGACAATAGGGCCGCGTCTTCGTTCCCGCCGATAGCGTAGAGATACCGGCCCACACGCAGATGTTGCAGCAAGACCCAGGAAACCGCCACGCAGACCAGGAAGATGATGGTGGTGACCGCCAGATTGCCGTTGAGCACGCGCGCGTTCAGCGATTCATACAAGCCCGGCAGGTCGAGCACCGCGAAGCCGTCGTGTGTCTGGACGCTGCGCGAAATTTTCTGTCCGCCGGACACCCACTTCGCCAGACCGCGCGCGAATACCATCATGGCCAGCGTTGCGATGAACGGCTGCACGCGGAACCGCGCCACAAGTGCGCCCGAGACGGCGCCGCAGGTAGTGCCCAGCGCCAGACACAGCGGCATGGCGACCCACGGGGATATCCCCTTGTGGATACACAAGATCGCGCTCACCACGGCTACGAGGCCAAGCACGCTGCCCACGGCGAGGTCGATGCCGCCGCCGATGATAACCAGAGTCATGCCGCAGGCGAGGATCCCGTAACGCGAGATGTGCCGGAGCATGTCGCGGTGCGTGTCCCACTTGTTGAACGCGCCGTCTCCGTGGAAGAAGACCCCGATGAGCAGTATGAGAAACAACGCCAACAGCGCCCGCTTGAACGTCAGCCGCGAATAGGCGATGGCCAGGAAGACCAGCGCATACACGAGGAAGAAAACCATGCGCGCGGCGCCCGGCCACGCCAACGTCCGCGGGGATTGCCCGGCTTGAGAGTCCGCTTGCGCCAACACCGGCCAATAGGTCACGCACCAGTCCACGACCGTGACCACGGCGCACAAGGCAATGCAAAGCGCCGCGTAGCGCAGCCACCGGCGCCCAATCAATGAAACGGTTCCGTCCGTTTGCCCGCTCACCTGTTCGGGTCCTCCCCGGCCTGTTACACCCCCACATACCAACGAGCAGCGGTTATGGTAACAACCTGACGGCGCCGCCGCAACGGGCGCGCACGAAATGGCTGTAGTTGCAGACGGAAGCGCCTCTCGGGAAAGACCGGCATGAGGAACACGAGTACCGCGGGAGAGAAGGTCGTCATTCCGGGGTGGGGAAATCGAAGATTGGGCGGAATCCGTCTTCACCGCCGGGGTCGGCCACGTAGCCGCCTGGCGCGTTGTATAGCTGGACCATGCGCAGCAATTCGACGATGGTGATCGACCAGTCCTGCGGTGCGTAGTCGCTATCGTGCGGCAAGCCGGTTTCACAGGCGCCGGCACCGGGCGCATATCCGTCTTCCGTACCGAACACGCAATGGTAGGCGCCGACGTTGTAGAACTGGACGACGCGCAGCAGTTCGGAGAGGTCGATGTCGAAATCGTTTTCCGTGTCGGCGGAGTGGTAGACGGCCATGTCTTCACCCGTGAACTCGTCGGCGCCCATGTCAAAGTCGGACCCGTCCGCGGTGGAAAGGCCAAGCTGATCGCCGTCGTAGCCGCGCAGATCACCTTCGATGTCGCGCAGCACATGGCCGAATTCGGCGGAACTCGTGTCGCGCCCGCGGTCGATGGCGGGCGAGCCGGGCCGCAGCGTAAAATTGCCGATCGAGGGGTTGCGGAAAAGCGGATTCTGAAGGATATTGCCCTGGCCGGGAAACTCGACGCCGACGGTCGAGTAACTCATTTCCACGTGGCTCGTGCCGGTGCTCCCGATGTCCTCCGGTGCATTGTTCCAGACGATGCAGTCGGTGAGCGCTGGAAAGGAATCCACGTTGTTGAAGAGACCCGCGCCGCGGAAGCCAGCGTGGTTTTCACTTATAGTGCACGCGACCAGCACGGGCGACGCGCTGTCGTTCGCGATGGCGCCGCCGTGCGTGTCGCTGTAGTTGTTGTAGAAGACGCAGTTGTAGATGCGCGGCGCCGCGCCATCCTTGTTGTACATTCCGCCGCCCAGCACCGTCACGCGGTTGTTGCGAATTACGCAGTGCCGCAACAGAGGCGACGCGCCGTCGTTACGCATGCCCCCGGCGTATACGCCGCGTCCGCCCTGAACCGTGAACCCGTCCAGCGTGGCATTGTTCGCACCGCGCACCACGGGCGTAGCGGGCACGCCGTTGTTCGCCGCGAATCCATCGATTGTCGTCCCGTGCGTGCTCCAGTCACGTTCGCCCCGCTCCGTCTCCGTTCCCGCGAACCCGCCATACAAATGAACTCCTTCACGCATCACCAAAGCGCCGCCGCTGCCCCGCTGTTCGTCGTACTTGCCGCCCGCGACCCACACCTCGCCCCCCCCCAAGGCAAACGCAGCGTCGATGCCTTCCTGAATCGTGGGATACGCAGTAGCCCACGCCTGTCCATCCGCAATACCGCTCGCATCCGCCCGATTGACATAGACCACCGCCAGCGGCGGCTCGCCTTCGCCTTCGCCTTCGCCTTCGCCTTCACCTTCTCCTTCGCCTTCACCCTCGGCTGACGACGAACCGGTAAAAGAGCGTTCGTGGCTCCCCGCAAGCGTTTCAACGGCGCCAAGACTTGCCCCGGCCCGGAAAACCAAGAATGCGAACACGATAGACACGAAAGCACTACGCTTAAACATTCCCCTCAACACACTGTTCATGGCAGTCCCAACCCTTCTTCGTAGCACACTCGAGGACCGGAGCCGGAGTATAGCAGAATTCGCGAAAGGGTACACGCGATACTCTGACCGTGCTTAGGTCACGATTGCACGGACTCGTCTCCGGCCGAGGCGAGACCCACGCAGCACGGCTGAAGGGCGGGCCTCAACTAAACTTAATCAGATTTCTATAGATTAACAACCCGCTGTCACAGGCAGAGTTAAGGCAGGACCGCAATTTGACAGTCCCCGCGAATATTGTTAGCATACTTGGTTGTTTGCTTTCCAAAAGCCAAATGGGGTCGCGGGACGTCAGGTATCCCTACCTTCTGAGACGCCCATGAGACCAGATTCAAGGAGAACGCACCATGCGCGTGTTTGACGATAACAGTCAGAGCATAGGCAATACGCCACTGGTAAAGCTCGGGAAGCTGGCCAAGGGATTAAAGACGGAGAAAGTCTACGCCAAGGTCGAGGGACGCAACCCGGCGTACTCGGTGAAATGCCGCATTGGCGCGAGCATGATCTGGGACGCGGAAAAGCGGGGTGTTTTGCGGCCGGGCGGGACGATCATCGAGCCGACTTCCGGCAATACGGGCATCGCGCTGGCGTTTGTGTCGGCCGCACGCGGCTACAAACTGGTCCTGACAATGCCCGAGACCATGAGCCTTGAGCGGCGTAATATGCTGAAGGTTTTCGGTGCGGACCTCATTCTTACGCCTGGCGATAAGGGTATGCCGGGCGCGATAGCCGAAGCCGAGGCCATTGCAGCGGAGAATCCCGGCTATTTCCTGCCGCAGCAGTTCAAGAACCCGGCGAATCCCGACATTCATTACCGGACAACCGGCCCGGAGATATGGAACGACACGGACGGGACCGTGGATGTCCTGGTGGCGGGCATTGGCACGGGCGGCACGATTACCGGCGTAAGCCGCTATATCAAGGGACACAAGCCGATCGAGAGCGTGGCCGTCGAGCCGGCCAATTCGGCCGTCCTTAGCGGCGGCAAACCAGGCAAACACAAAATCCAGGGCATTGGCGCGGGCTTCAAGCCCGACGTGCTGGATATGAACGCCGTCGACCGGGTCGAAACGGTTACGGATGAGGAAGCCATCGAAATGGCGCGCCGTCTGGCCCGTGAAGAAGGCATCGTGAGCGGGATAAGCTGTGGCGCGGCCACCGCGGTGGCGCTGCGGCTCGCCGCGCGTGACGAATACGCGGGCAAGACAATCGTGGTTATCCTGCCGGACTCGGGCGAACGGTATCTCTCGACCGTGCTGTTCCAGAGTTGATTTCTTTCCCCACGCGGACGCTCCGCAGAAGGTCCTGCCTGCGTTGACAAGGCTTGGCGGGGGAAGCGTTCTTGGGCTATAGACAGAGGCAAATCTTCGGATAAGAAAGGAACATTCATCGTGGAATCTCAGCAGTTCAGACCGGGTACGCTTGCGTTGCACGCCGGCCAGGTTTCCGACCCGGCGACAGGGGCGCGGGCGGTGCCCATATACCAGACCACCTCGTACGTCTTTAACGATGCGGACCATGCGGCCCGCCTCTTCGCGCTCCAGGAGTTCGGAAACATCTATTCGCGGATCATGAACCCCACTGTGGATGTCTTCGAGAAGCGGGTGGCGGCGCTGGAAGGCGGCGTCGGCGCGCTTGGGCTCTCCTCGGGTTCCGCGGCTATCACAATCGCCTGCATGAACATTTGCAGGGCGGGTCAGAACATCGTTTCGTCGCAGACGCTCTACGGAGGCACATACAACCTGTTCGCGCACACCTTCAAGGATTTCGGCATCGAGGTGCGCTTCGTGGACGCATCGGACCCGGCGAGTTTTGCGCGCGCCATCGACGACAAGACGCGCTTCCTCTTCGTCGAGAGCATCGGCAATCCCGCGAACGACGTGGCCGATTTCGAGGTTGTCGCCAAGGTCGCGCACGACCATGGCATTCCGCTCATGGTCGATAACACGGTGACCTCCCCCATCCTCTTCCGGCCCTTCGATTTCGGGGCGGACATCGTCGTGCACTCGGCGACCAAGGTCATTGGCGGTCACGGCACCTCCATAGGCGGCGTCATCGTCGACAGCGGCAAGTTCGACTGGAACAACGGCAAGTTCCCCGAACTCACCGAGCCAAGCGAGAGTTACCACGGCATGCGCTTCTACGACGCCTTCAAGGGCATTGGGAACATCAGTTACATCATCAAGGCGCGCGTCACGTTGCTGCGCGACATGGGCCCGTGCATGTCGCCTTTCAACGCGTTTCTCTTCCTTCAGGGGCTGGAAACACTGCATCTGCGCGTGCCGCGCCACTGCGAAAACGCGCTGAAGGTTGCGCAGTTTCTGGAAAAGCACAAGGCGGTCACGTGGGTCAATTACCCCGGTCTGCCAAGTCACAAGGACCATGCGCACGCCTTGAAATACCTGCCGAAGGGTCAGGGCGCCATCCTCGGGTTCGGTGTCAAGGGCGGCCGCGACGCTGCGCGCACGTTCATCAGCTCGTGCAAGCTGGCATCGCACCTGGCGAACATCCTCGACGCGAAGACACTGGTCATCCACCCGGCAAGCACGACCCACCAACAGCTCAGCCCGGAAGAACAGCTGGCGGCTGGCGTGACGCCGGATTACGTGCGCGTCTCGGTCGGCATCGAGGACATCGAGGACATCCTGGCGGACTTGGACCAGGCCCTGGCGGCGTCACAGCAGTAGCGCCGCGCAGAAAGCGGACCAGCGCGCAGGAAGACTGCCGTTACGGCCTGATTTCAAGACGAAAGACAAATGGGCATACGGGCGTTGACCATTCGGGCTTGAGGCAGAGGCGAGCTGTATGCGCCGCGCCTACGGTTGCGTGCGGTCGCGTCTGGCCTGGTAGACGTGGACCGGGCTGGCATAGCCGAAGGTCGTCTTCTCGAAAGACCAGCCACGCGAACCAAGCGCCTGTTCCAAAGCGGAAACGGCCTCATCAGCCGATTCATGCTGAAAAAAGACCAGCCAAGCTGCCGCCCCCCCGTCTTCTGAATTGCAGACCCGCTGCACGGCGTCGTCCTGCGTGTTTACGCCGTGGAAACGCAGGCGGTCGATGCCCGCCGGGCCATTGTAGGCGAAGGACGGCACGTCCGCCATGATATGCACGGTGACGGACGCGTCCTGCGAGATGTCCTGCGTCAACAGGAACCGTGCGGCTCCGGCGATGTCGGGCCGCCATGGGCGCGGATATGCGTGCAGGGCCAGCGCGTTCACGGCCAGCAGCGCCAACAGCAGCAGCGCCTGAAAGACACGCCGCCGCACCAGCACGGCCGTTCCCCCGGCGAGAACGAAGAACGGGATCGCCCCG
>JAGMZX010000037.1:27888-42306 GCA_018005585.1 Candidatus Hydrogenedentota bacterium
GCGCGGATATGCGTGCAGGGCCAGCGCGTTCACGGCCAGCAGCGCCAACAGCAGCAGCGCCTGAAAGACACGCCGCCGCACCAGCACGGCCGTTCCCCCGGCGAGAACGAAGAACGGGATCGCCCCGTACAGCACATATCTCGAGGAATGGCACGCATAAGCCAGCGCGGAAAACAGGAACAGCGCCGCACTCGGCGCCAGCAGCCAAGTCCAGAGGAAACACGACCGGTCCAGGATATCGGATTTTTCCGCATGCGCAGATGCCGTTCGCCAATGCCATGCGGTAAGAAACAGATTCAGCGCCAGCACGCCCGCATAGAACCGCCATACGATGCTCCCCACATTTATGCCGCCTATCGCCGGGAGGTCGCGAAACCGCGGCACGCCCGCGCCCCCAAACTGCAGCAGGTCGCCCAACGGTTGCAGATAGCTGTGGACGATCCCGTGTCGCCACGCCGCCGCCACCTCGAGGCCTGCACGGTCGATTGAACGCACCCACAGCGCGAGCAACAACAGGCTGGGCACATGCGCCAAGACCCACCAGACCACACGCATCGGCCGGCGATTGCGCCAGGCATCCACGGCGAGGTAGCACCCCTGCGCCAACGGGAGCAGCACCGTGAAAAGATGCGTCCACATCAGCGCCACGTTGGCGGCAACGCTCACGAGCCACCCTGCCCGGCCTCCATGCGCGGCGCGCCAGAGACTCAGCGCCGATATCAGGGCCAGCGCGAGAATCAGCGCATAGGGCCGCACTTCCTGCGCGTAGTACGTCTGGGTAAGCGATACCGAGAACAGGCCTGCCGCCGTCAGCCCGCCCAGCGTCCCGTAGAATACACGCGCGAGCACGAACAACAGCGGGATGCACGCCACTCCCAGCGCCACCGACAGCAACCGCATGGCGACCAAGGAACCACCGGTCATGCGAGCCCATCCGTATTCCAGGGTGAAATACAGCGGTGTCATCGGCGGGTCGGAAATACGCTCGCGCCGCAGGAATTCGGACAGCGTGGGCGCGTCCAGATGCTGCAAGCTCGCAACCTCGTCCGAATAGGCCGATTCCCGGTCAAGTCCCCACAGACGCAACCCGGCGCCCAGCGCCACAAGGGCGGCCAACACGGCAAGAACTGCTAAACGCTGAACTCCCGGCGTTTCACCCATTTCAGTGTCCCCTGCACGCTTCCTGTGCCCATCATTCTATACAAATGCGCCGCGCCAATCCCCCCACGCCGCAACGGTCACGCCAGCTTGGATTCACATTCCAAGTGTAACGGGGAGGGAGGAGCCTGTTCCGTCGGAGCCTTGGCCCGCCACGCCCGCTAATGGTATGATCCTGAGTGGCACAGGTGTAGCGCGCCGTTCCCAGGTTGAGAACGGCGCGGCGTTTTTCACGCGCGACCACAGGGCGCCGCACCGGAGTTTTGCGCGGCCGCTGCGCATATCAGCGCTGCTGATCAGAGAATAGAGGGAAATTCCGGATGCCGGAAAAGTCTTCCGTAGGCATAGTCGAGACTCAGTACTTCACCTTCGCGGAACCGCCCAATGAGATGGTTCTTGAAGGAGGGCAGAAGCTCGGACCGATCACGCTTGCCTACGAGACGTACGGCCAACTGAACGCGGAGCGCACCAACGCGGTCCTTATTGTCCATGCGCTATCGGGCGACGCCCACGTTGCGGGCATTCACCGCGCAGACGACCGCAAGACCGGCTGGTGGGACGCGATGGTCGGCCCAGGCAAAGGCTTCGATACAAACAAATACTTCGTGATCTGCTCGAACGTGGTCGGCGGATGCATGGGGTCGACAGGGCCGTCCTCGGTCAACCCCGCCACCGGCGAGCCCTATGGCCTGAGTTTCCCCATCATCACGGTCGGCGACATGGTCCAAGCGCAGCGTGAGTTGGTCCGCCATCTGGGCATCGAGCGGCTGCTGTGCGTTGCAGGCGGGTCCCTGGGCGGCATGCAGTCGCTCGAATGGGCCACACGCTACCCCGAGATGGTGCGCAGCACCATCCCCATCGCAACGACCCATTTCAGCGGCGCGCAGCAGATTGCCTTCGACGCCGTGGGCCGCAACGCCATCATGGGCGACCCCAAATTCCGCAATGGCGGCTACTACGACGCCGAGATGCCCGCGCAGGGGCTCTCGATTGCGCGGATGCTCGCCCACATCACCTATCTGTCCGACGCGTCGATGCGCACGAAGTTCGGCAGGCGCCTGCGTCATCGCGACCGGCTCAGCTACGATTTTCAGAGCGAATTCTCCGTCGAGACGTACCTCGACTACCAGGGCGAACAATTCGTGAACCGGTTCGACCCGAACACGTACCTGTACATCACGAAGGCCATGGACTACTTCGACATCGCGGCCCGGTACGGCAGCCTCGACGAGGCCATGAGGCGGGTTCAGAGCCGCATGCTGATACTGTCCTTCTCTTCCGACTGGCTATATCCGCCCTACCAGTCGGAAGAAATTGTCTACGCCCTCGCGCGACAGGAGAAGGATGTCTCGTACTGCTGCGTCCAAACCGACGCCGGCCATGACGCGTTCCTGCTCGAATTCGAAGTGCTCGCCAAACTCGTCGCGGGCTTTCTCGAAAACACCCTGCATCCGGAGAAGGCGGGAGCGCCCGTTCTTGATGAAACGTCCGAAACCGACCTCGGGCCGCCCCCGGCGGCGGCGTCCAACATCTACGAAGGACACCGCGTCGACTACGAGATGATCTGCAATCTGGTCGACGAGGGCAGCCGTGTCCTCGACATCGGCTGCGGCGACGGGGCGCTGCTCTGCGATCTTATGAGAAAGAAACAGGTGAAGGGCGTGGGTATCGAGTTGATCCAGGGCAACGTCATTTCCTGCGTGCGGCGCGGCGTCTCGGTCATTCAGGCGGACATCGACGAGGGCCTCGGAGCGCTGCCCGACCACAGCTTCGACTGGGTCATCCTCAGCATGACGCTCCAGGTCATCGAGAAACCCGAACTCGTCATCCGCGAAATGCTGCGCATCGGGCGCAAGTGCATCATCAGTTTCCCCAACTTCTCGCACTGGAAGGTCCGGGCGAAAGCGTTCCTCAACGGGCGCGCGCCCGTCACGCGAAGCCTGCCCTACGCATGGTACGACTCGCCCAACCGGCACGTATTATCGATCCGCGATTTCCGCGTCTTCTGCGCCGAGCGCAACATCCGCATGGAGAAGGAAGTCGCGCTGAGCAACCGCGGCGTCTGGCGTTTTTGGCCGAACCTCCTTGCCGACGAGGCCCTGTGCGTCATCTCCGCCGGCGACACATGATACGGCCGTGACCGTCACGCGTGGCCACCGGAGTTCTCGCCATGCTCCCGCTTGCGCCTTGGCGTCTGTCCGCTTTCATCGGCGTTCGCCGCTTCTCAACTGCGGGACTCGAGATCTTCCCAGCGCGCATAGAGCGCATCAATACGGGCCTTGGCCGCGTCCATGGAGGCAAGCGTGCCGCGGATTTCCTCCGGGGCCCGCTGGTAGAAGGCCGGGTCGCCGAGCCGCGCCTGCAGTGCATGCAGTTCCGTCTCCGCGTCGAGAATCGCTGCTTCCATGCAGTCCAGTTCCTTCTTCTCGAGATAGGTCAGGCGCCGCGCGCCGGTTTGCGCGACGCGGACCGGTTCCGGCCGCTTTTCGCCCCGTTTCGGTGTGGTTTCCGCGTTTTTTCGCTCGCAATAGAGCAGGTAATCGTCATAATTGCCCGTGATGTGAACGATATGGCCGCCGGGTTCGAACAGGAGCAGGTGCGTGCAGACGCGGTTCAAAAAATACCGGTCATGGCTGACGATGAGCGCACAGCCGTCAAAGTCGAGGATGGCCTCCTCCAGAACGCGCAGCGTATACAGGTCCAGGTCGTTCGTGGGCTCGTCGAGGACAAGAAAGTTGCCGCCGCGCAGCAGTTTTCGCGCGAGGTCGAGCCTGTTCCGCTCGCCGCCGGACAGGTTGCCCATCGGCACATCGACGGCCGCCTTGTCAAAGAGGAACTTCTCAAGGTACGCAGGGACATAGATGCGCCGCGACCCGACATCCCAATAGCGCTGTCCGTCCGACACAAACTGCAGCACGGAATGCGCAGGGTTGACCTCTTCGTGTGTCTGGTCCACATACAGGAATTCCGTGGTGTCGCCGCGGATAACCTGTCCCTTCCGCGCTTCTTCCAAGCCCATCAGCACGCGCAGCAACGTTGTCTTGCCGCAGCCGTTTTCGCCGATGACGCCAATGCGCATGCCGTACTGCAAGATGAGGTTGAAGTCCCGGAACAACACGGTGTCCCCGTAGCCGTGCGCCACGTTGCGGGCGACCAGTATGGTCTTGCTCAAGCGCGCCGGCGCGGGGATCTCAAAGGCGAATTCGCGATGCCGGGCAGCCGGCCCCTGTTGCTGGAGTACCTCGCAGCGCTGTATGCGCGCCTTTTGCTTCGTCGTACGCGCCTGCGCGCCGCGGCGCATCCAGGCAAGTTCGTTGCGCAGCAGGGTGCGGCGGTTCCGCTCTGTATTCTCGCGCACCTCCTCCACACCCGCCTTGTATTCAAGAAAATCCGCATATGCCCCCGGGAATGAAAGCAGGCGCCCGAACTCGATTTCGACGATGCGCGTGACTATGCGGTCCAGGAAATAGCGGTCGTGCGTAACCAGCACGCAGGTGCCCGCGTATTCTTCAAGAAACCGCTCAATCCAGGCGGCACTTGCCGTGTCGATGTGATTCGTCGGCTCGTCGAGCAGCAGCACGTCCGGATGCGACAGTAGCCGGGTGGCCAAGTCGACGCGCCGCATCTCGCCGCCAGACAAGTCGCCGACACGCCGTTCCGGCGCGGGCATGCGCAAGGCCTGGGAAATGCGCTTCAGATCGATCCCGGGGTGCCACGCGCCGGCGATGTCCAGGGCATGGTGAAGGCGTTCGCTCTGCGTTTCGAGCTCCCGGTAGCGGACAGTGCCCGGAGGCGTATGCGCAATCTCTTCGGCCAGCGCGCGGTACGCGTTGTGGACCTGGCGCAGTTCCGCGTGCGCGCATTCAAGCGCTTCGCCGACGCGCATATCGCGTGGTAATGCGCAAGCCTGCGACAAGAGGGCGACACGAAGGCCCTGCATGCGCGTGACCACGCCCGTGTCCGGTTCCTCCAGGCCGGCCATCAGACGCAGCAGCGTGGACTTCCCGCTCCCGTTACGCCCGATAAGGCCAATCCGGTCGCCTTCGTGCAGGGTAAAGGAAACGTGGTCGAGCACGGGCTGCGCGCCAAAGCTCTTGACGACCTCTTGCAGGCTGAGCACGGCGGGAGTCGGGGCCTTTGTTGCCATTACGCGTTGTTTTCCATAAACCGGGGGGGTCTTGCCAGACGGTCCAAGTCCGCAGTACGATACAGCACGCGGCGTGGCGGCGCAAAGGCGGACGCCGGTGGGAACCTTACGCGGAATTACCAAGGAGAAGTAGTCATGTCCAAACCGGAGATTGCAGGACGCAGGCCGATGGTGCTCGACTTGGCGCCGGGCGAATACTGGTGGTGCGCCTGCGGGCGATCGGGCAATCAGCCGTGGTGCGACGGGTCGCACGCAGGAACGGACTTCCATCCGGTCAAGATCGTCCTGGAAGAGGAGAAGCGGTGCGCCCTTTGCCTGTGCAAACACACCAAGAATGCGCCACACTGCGACGGCACGCACAAAACACTCTGAACGCATCTTTTTTCGAAGAAAAGCCTACCCCCGGACTCCCGCTCCGGGGGTAGGAAGAGCATGCTGTCCCGCCGTTTCGCTCAGTCGCTACGGCGCACTTTCCACAGCGGGTCGCGCATTTCGCCGGGATGGAAGGCATCGTGGACGAGCGCCCGCTGCGCATCCGGCGTCATGGGCATGTCCACGCCCTGGTTGAATTTTTCTCCCTCATACGGGGTCAGCTCGGGCATCTCATCCGGCAGCACATTGCAGTTCAGGAAGATGAGCAATTCATTGACGCGCTCCGTGCGCACGTTCGAGCGGAACAGGACATTGAGGCCCGGAATGTCGCCGAGGATCGGGAGCTTTCGGACCGTGGTATCGTTGTCGTTCTTGCGCAGACCGGCAATGAACACGGTCTGCCCGTTCTTCACGCGCAGTGTTGTCTCCACTTCCCGCTTGTCTTCAATCGGCACGCCGTTGAACTCGCCGATCGTGCCGCTTTCCTTGCCGCTGATTTCGACGAGGACGTGGTCGTCGTGCGTGACGCGCGGCGTCACTTCGAGCGTGGTGCCCACCTCTTTGAATTCCGTGTTGGTCTGCGAGCCGCCCAAGTCGGTCTGCACCAGCTCAATATACGGGATTTCCTGCGCGATGATGATACGCGCCGGCTTGTTCTCGACCGTCACCACCGTCGGATTCGACAGCAGCGACCCGTTCTGATTCCGCACCTCGGCCTGAATCAAGCCGCGCAGGTCGATGTCGCCGGAGAGTATGCCGAACGTAAGCGCGCCCGCGGGCGTATCGGAAAACCGCATGTTGGAGTCCAGGGCCAATCTCTGCAGGTTGCCAACAAAGCGGTCCGTGCCCAGCGCAGCGTCGCGGCGGCTTTGGCGTTTCACCGCGCTCAGCAGCCAGTCTACGCCGGTCGAGGCGTCATCGTTCAGTACGGCATCGACAACCATGGAATTAATGGCAACCTGCCGCACGGGCTTGTCCAGTTCGAGGAGCAGCGCGCGCACCTGTTCGACGACCGCGGGCACATCCGTGACAACGAGATAGCTCGCGCGCGAATCGGCGGACACCTCGCCCACTTCTTTCGTGAGCATGGTCTTCACAAGTTCCTGCAACTGCGCCGCGTCCGCGTAGTTCAGCTTAATCGCTTCCGTGACCGTCGGCAGTACGGGCTCGGCCACGTCCAGCTGATGGGCGAGGCTCACCAGTTCACTGACGCGAGCCTCGGGCCCCGAGATGACGACCACGTTTGTCTTTTCATTCGAGGAGATGCTCACAAGCCGCTGGTCCGCCGCGCCGACAAGCACTTCGTCAAGCACCTTCTGCACTTCTGCAACGTCCGCTTTTTCCAGCGTGACAAGCATGGTCGTGCGTTTCGCCGCGGCCGCTTCCGCATACGGCACGATGCGATAGATGCCCTCTTCCTCGATCATGCCCAATCCATTGATGCGCAGCACCGTCTGCATGGCCTGACGCAAGGGCACGTCCTTCAGGCTGAGCGTGACCGTCCCGGCCAGGTCGGTGCCGGCAATTACGTTGATTTCAGCCATGGACGCGAGGATGGCTACGACGTTAGCCATCTCCATATCCCGGAAATCAAGGTTCACAGGCATGTCCAGGGGATTCCCCTGATACTTGGGCCGGGCAGGCACGACGGGCATCGGCGCCGGTTCCGGCAGGGGCTCGAGCGCGCCGGGCAGCATCTGGGAGTCCGCCTGTTCCTCAATCTGCCGAAGCCGTTCGCTCAGTTCCGTATTTGCGGCGGTGGTGTCTGGCACATCCTCACGCGCAGGCGGGGGCAGCGGCTCCGCCGCCGCTTCGGCTGTTTCCGGCGTTACCGCTTGCTCTTCCGGCGCGGGCGCGCTGCCCGTATCCGCGGTCGGTTCCGCCTCAACCGGCGCTTCGACCGCGGCTTCCGCCGGGGGCGTTTCCTCAGGTTGCGCGGCCCCGCGCCGCAGCAGGTCGGCACGGCTTGGCGCGGATTCCACGGCATCCGCGGCTTCCACCGTCTCTACGGCCCCCTCGTCCACGGCGGCGGCCAAGGCAGGAGTACCCAACCGCAAATTGGGCCGTACGGCGGCCACGGCGCGCATGTCTTCTCCAAGCGACGGAGCCTGACGCCGCGAGGCCAGTTCAAACGCCGGCGCGTTCTGACGCTGCCGTTCCTGGGTATCCGGTGCCACCGTCTCGGGCACGGGTTGTTGGGCAGTCTCGGTGTTCGTCTCGGGCGCCGGGGCATCCACAGCGGCTTCCGTTCCGGCGGCAGGCGCGGCAGGACCAAGTTCCTGGAGCGCGCGCAAATCGGCGCCCAGCGGCGGCAGGTCCGAGGCAGGAGCGGCATGCGTGGCGCCCCCCGCGAAGGTGACCTCCGCCAAGAGCAGGCGCTGCGCTGCTTCGGCGGCTTCTTGCTTGCCGTAAACCTGGAGACGCGCGTCGCCCTGCTCAATGAACAGGCTCATGGGCATCGTCAGGTCGATGACGACGCGCGAAATGAGCTGCGGTTCGAGGGTGTACAGGCTGGTTCGCACAGCCTCGATAACGGAAGGCGCGTCCGGCCGAAGCACCTCGCCCGAATGGAGGTTTACCACGTTGATCAGGTCGAGCACGATCCTTTTGCCGCCATCCACGGTGAAGGCGTCACAGGCCGGGTCGCCGGAAACCCTCATGCGCAGGACGGGCGCGTCCTGTTCCTGCGTCAGGGCGATGTCCGTCAGCGCATCGGCAGACACGGCGGCCCTCAGCAGCCGGGCCAGGTCTTCCCCGGCCGGGTGCCGCGCCAACGCGGCGCGGACGACCTCCGCCTTGCGCGATTCCAGCGTCGCCGCATCGTCGCCGGCCCACACGGGCAACACGGCGGCGACGAGCACGCACGCCGGCAACAATTTGCATCGGAAGAAGGACATGGCGCGCTACTCCTTCAATGGAACCGGAATCCGCTTGTCTTCAAAACCAAAGATCACCTTGTCTCGCTCAATCGAATCGACCCATACCCCATTGGGGTACCGGTAGCCGGGATAGACCACCTCGTCATCCACGACCGCATAGCGAGATTGATCGTTGCCAATAATCCCCGTAACTTTCTTGTCCTGCAAATCCACATAAGTACCCGAACCGGACAATACAGGCATGCCTTCGGCAAACCTGCTGCTGCCCTCGCGAATCAGCGGCTCCATAGGGTCCCGCCCTGGATTCTCGGGATACCGGAACTGTACGCGCTGGATGCGCGCAATAAGACTATCCAGAGCCGCGGGGTCCAGCGGCTCGTACAGGGCCGCGGCAGCCGTGCCGCTGCCGGCAGGTTCCGCGCCCGTCCGGGCTCTGGCGGGCTGTGCCGGCCGGGTTTGACCGGTTACCGGGGCAGCGGCAGTGGCCGCCGCGCCGGGCTGCTCACCGCCGGTCTCGGGCGTCGTACCGCCGGCGAATCCAAACTGGTACACGAGTACGCCCACCAGCGCGACACCGGCCACTGCCAGGAAGATAATCTGTTTACGGTTTTGCTCGTTCACTGGTCGCCGCCGTTTCGGATTCCGGCTCGATGAAGCGGAAGGTGCTCACTACGAACTTCGCCTCACTGACGCCGGCTTCCACGTATTTGATGTCGATGTCGTCAACGCGCACATACCGCTCATAGCACTCGAGGTCATTGATGAAGCGCAGGATCTTGTGAAACTCGCCGCGCGCCGTGACGGTGTACGGCGAAGTCTCTTTGAAAGCGTCTTTCTTCGGATTGCCGGGTTTGAAACTGATGGCGAGGTCATGAGCTTCGCTGATGCTCTCGAGCGTCTGCAGAAAGCTGAGAAACTCTCGTTCGTCGGGAAGCCGCAGCCGCAATTGCTCGCTGAGAGCACCGGTATAACGCTCCAGCGCGCGCAATTCGTCGATATTCGCGGCGTTGCGCTGCGCCTCCGCCAATTCTGCCGATTTCGTCTTGATATCCGTCTGAAGAGACTCCAGCTGCTGCTGTTGTTTCTGATACACGAAGAACACGAAAAGCAGCGCCAGCACGATAATGACCGCGAACACACCGGCAACAAAAAACCAGTCACGACGCGTCACTGTGCCTTTGAAGAAATCGAGCATCAGGCGCCACCTCCCGCATTAATGCCGAAATCCATCGTGAATCGGCGCACGGGGAACCCGTTAAACTCCGTATCTTCGAAGCGCGGGTTCTTCTGGGGGAATACGGCCGCGAATTGCGCGTCGGAGCGGGTATTGTTCAGGAGCGGATTGACGTTGATGCGCATGCTTTCGTCAGCCTTGACATAGCCGGACAGGTGCAGCCGGTGCTCATTCGTCCTGATGATTTCGACTTTCGGCCGGTTGGTCTTGGGGTCCATCACCGGTTCCCGCGTCTTTTCATCCACCACCACTACTTCGCGCTGGTCCATCTCCAGCGACACCCAGATGCGGTCATACCACACGTTTTCCGGGGTCAGCGTAACCAAGCGGTCCAGTTGCTCGGACCAGACAATGCGGTCCTTGAGAATTTCCTCGATGACATCCACTTTCGCCTGAAGCTTCTTCTCCTCCTCCTTCAGGCGCAAGTAGTCCTCGCGAATGGCCGCCAGCTTCTTCAAGTCACTCTCGATGTTCGCCATGCGGTCCTGCTCGTCGACAATCCGGCCGCGCATCATCATGAAGACATAACCCATGGCGGCTATCGCCAGGACCAGGACTAACAGACTGGCAAGATACGGCAGCGGCGTCCGTTTCACGGGCCGCAGATGTTCGGGCAGCAGATTGACGCGAATCATAGGTCTGCCATTCCTCGAGCGGCCAAGCCGATGGCCACCATGAACTGCGCGGGCCGGCCCCGCAACGGGGCAACCGCGCGGTCATCGCCAAGCAAGAGCCCCGATGCCACCGGGTCCGCCACCTCGACGCTCTCGATATCCAGCTCATCCATCAAGGTCTCGCCCAGAATCGGAATATGCGCCACGCCACCACTCAAGATGAGGCGTGAGACCGGCTGCTCGTAAAGTTGGTGCTCATAATAGTCAAAAGAGCGGCGGATTTCCGAAACCATGCGGCCGAGCGGCGGGGCCAGCACCTCGCGCAGGTCCCGGGTCCGGTTCTCGGTTGCCAACGTGGTGATTTCCGGACCGGCGCCGCCCAATGGCTCTCCCAAGCCTTCCAGCTCGTCGTCCAGAGGCGCCAGGAGCGAACCAGAGCTGACCGGCGCGGGCCTTTCCGGCGTTTCGGCCGGCTGCGGGGCGGCGGGCGTTTCCCGGCCCGCCTGCTGCAAGGCTTTTTCGGCTTCTTCCGGCGAACAACGCCGGTCTTTGGCAATCGCCTGAATCAGCTCACGTGCGCCCCAGCTCACGTCCCGGATGAAATTGGAGACGCCATCCTTGACAAAATGGATGCTGGCCGAAGTGTGGCCGACATTGACCAGCGCAACGGTCTCATCGGGCCGCAGCATGCCGCAACACTCGGCGCCGTCGGCGAGCGCCAGCGAATCCACGGTCAACACGCCGTACTGAATTTCCGCCATCCGCGCAATCTGAGCGCGCGCTTCGACGATTTCGTGCTTCGCAGCTACCAGGAGCACCTTCAGCTGCTTCGTTTCGCCTTCCTGCAACTCGCCGAGCACGGTCGAATCCAGGTACACCTCCGACAAGTCATAGGGTATGCTCTGCCCGGCTTCGCGATGAATGACAGCGGATAGTTGGTCCCGCGGAGTGTCGGGAAGGCGCGGATAGCGGATGACGACCGTCTGGCCAGGCAGGGCGCCGACCAAGTGCGTACTGGAAGCAGACATCCCGGCGAGGGCATCCCGGACGGCGTTGGCCTGTGCGAGGGTCGCGTCATTGGCATAGACGGCGCGGTCCACCAGGGCATAGCCCGCCTCCTCCACGCAAAGCCTCCCCCCGGAGCGGGACATCAAGACCGCCTTGCAGGAGTGGTTGCCCACATCCACCCCGATGGCCTTTTTCGGCTTCGTGAACAACACGGCTTTGACGCTCCATCCCTTGGCGAGGTAGCGACCTCGATCACGCTCTAGAACAACCCCACGGACCCACGGGCTACCCGCACAGGCCGCAGGACATCGAAGCACGATCCCATCGCCTTCCATACCCTGTTTTTGATGAGGCTATCAAAAATCTGACTTTTTGTCAACACTTTATTACCTGGGTCGCGCTTCGCCTACCCAAGGCCCGTCCTCCTGCGGCATCCCGGCGCCCACATGGCGGAAGCTCTTGCCAAGCTTGTGCTAAGCGCGTACGCGACCGGCTGCCGGGCTTCCGTTGTATCAGCTGGCTGCCACATTTCGGCCCTCAGTAATTAGTTGACTTTGAAGAAGGCTTTGTTGACTTCAAGGCCGCTTTACATTTTACGTATATTTACGTTATTTGTCAACAGATAATTTTGCTGATAAGTAATCGAGCGGAACGCCAAGGCCCCGCTCGAAAACAAACCCCGCCTGTGCCGTTGAACGAGAAGCTTTATGTACCTGTGTCTCCAGGTGGGTATCCTCACGATAGCCATCCGACTTCCCCTCGTGAGGGCGTGCCGTAGGCTATGCAAATGTCGGACTCCCGGGTACGTATTAAGGTGAAAAGCTTCTGCGTCACTCGTACACCGCAGGGAAAGACTGATTCAACTCACGCGTCCCATGAGAAAGATCGTATCACCGGATTTGGCCCGCTGTCAATGATAATTGACGTTCGGGCCCCCGGATTCCGCTGGTTTCCAGGGCGGGAGACTTCTTTCGGAATCGGCGGAATGCGCACGCACGAGAAAGGAACGTCCCTTGTTGCAGCCGGTCAGCGTGTGCCTGGACGGGCGCTTGCGCTGTTCAGCCGTAGACTGTTGCGTGGATGGGGACATGGTTCCTGACATGGCGCATCCCGGGCGGCCGGAAAGCATTCCGGTCCGTCCTGGTCTGCTGTCCAATACAGGGTCTCCGGGCGTGAGATAAGGCGTACGGCCGCGAAGATTCCGGGCGGCAAAAAGAAAGCCACGAGGCGAGGCTTGGAGTGAAATGAAATGTGCGCGGGCATTGTTTTCTTATACGGCAATCCTATGGACCACTTGGGAATGCACCGATCGCAGGCGGATTGATATCGGGTCTGCTTTGGATTAGAATGATGAAACGTAAAAGCAGTAACGGGGGAAAGTTAATGTCTGTTGTTAGCGGGAGCAGTAAAAAGAAGCCTTCGCGCCGGGAAAGCGGCGCCGGTTCTTCCACACGCGACAGCAAGCAGGTATTTGCGTTGCCGCGGCGTCTGAGCAGCAGCGTTCGGAAATGCTGCGCATCCCCGTCGGCGGGTTGCGCTCACGAGGCCCAAGACATCCAGTATCTTTGGGCAAGTTTCAAAGTGGACGCCGAAAAAGGCCTTTCCGTAGACGGCTGGCTCAATGTGGTGGATGAGGCCGCTTCGCTGGGGCTCAATTTCATCGTGTTCACGCTGGAAGGCCCCTTGTCGGAGAATCCCGGCATCTGGCGCGTTTGTCATTGGGCACAAGATACGTACGGTATTACGGTCGGCATTCATGCCGATGCCCAGACCATCACACCGCAAGACATCGAGGCGTTCAAGCGGCTCGACCAGTCCAAGGCGCGGCTCTACGTGTTGCGCGAGCACCTCGACCTGGTCCGCCCGTTGATTCAGGAAGGCGTTCACATAGGCGCGGCCGACCCGCGGGGCGAAGGACGGGCCAACCCCCAGCCATGTTGCGACCTGCCGAACCGCATGATCTTCGTGGACCAGGGAGGCATGATGTATACGTGCAAGTACGTCGAGCACAACGACGCGTTCCGGCTGGGCCACGTCAGCGAGCAGCTTTTCCAGCAGATTGTGGGCGATCCCACCCTTCCCCGCACGGTTCCAGGCGACGTGCCTTATGTAAGCCATGGCTGCGATGGTTGCCCGCCGATTCTGAGGGACGAGGATATGCCCGTCTAGTTCAGGGAATCGTTTTCGAGGGACGCATTGCCCGATTCAGAGGTCGCCGCACACCTCCAAGCCCGCTCTGAGGTCCAGTCTCACGATGTGCCCGAGTTCTGGTTTGAGGTCCACGAACAGAGGAAACTGCGTGACGCGGTTGCCGTCAAAACCGGTCTGAAACCAGATAAAAGCGACGCCGGCGGGCACATCGCGCAGGAAATAGGCATGCCCCCGGAACTCCCGGAAGGTAAGCATGAAGTCCTTCTCCATCAGTTCCGGGAATGACTCGGCAAACCGCCTCGTGCTGTCGTACCAGAAACGGTCCCGGAACGGGGATGTCTCCTCTGGCGGGTCGTCGGCCAGCAGGAACTTGTGAAGTCTGGGCGCCCGGAGCTTGGCGTTGCCACAGCCCACAATCTGTGGGAACTCGGCTTGCGTCAACGGGATACCCTCAAAGAAGTCCCCCACCTTTGAGCCATCAGCGCAATGGACCATCAAGGCCATGCGGAACACGGCTGTCTCTTCGCCGCGGCGAGCATAGAAGTCATCATAGTAATCCAACGCCACCGCGCCGACTATCAAACTGGAATCGCGCAGTGCAGCCGGCCGGCCGGCATCAAGCCCCGCGCCGGATTCCCGCAGCAGGTCCTCGATGCCGCGAAAACCGGGGGCGCTCTGCACGGGATACGCCGGCGGCGCAGGATCGGGGGCACGGCTGTCTCCGCAGCCACTATCCAAGGCTGCTGTTGCCGCGAGCGCGGCAAGCGCAAGGAACGGCCGGATTGCCGGACGCAGCAGAAAAACCGTGCCAAGTGCGTTCATCTTCGTGCGGAACCCTCTATCCAAGGACTCCAG